>CAKUKP010000066.1 GCA_934663625.1 uncultured Clostridia bacterium | reverse complement strand
AACCCCGCCATCATCGACGACTACAACCGAGATCAATTCGTAAACACGGCGGTAGAGCAGATCATGGAGAGCGGCAGCCGCGCACCGGCGATCATGCGGGCACTGGCGCGGATGGGCGATAGCGCGCAATACGCCTATGCGCCGAACGGCGGCACGGGCGGGGGCGGCGAATACGCCAGCGGAACGCGCGGGGCGAACCCGAACGGCACCGGCGCGAACGACGGCATACGCAGCATGCGCAACCCGATCGAGATTACCACCGATCTTGTGCGCAGCGTGAACGCGGGACTGAATCCGAGCGGCGCAAAGACGGTGAACGGGCGCGGGCACATGTCGCGCGCGGTAGCGGGCTTCTATGCGCCCAGGGCGAATTACATCACTACCGACCGGAGATACGCCGGACAGCTGGCGGTGAACCTGCACGAATTCGGACACGCAATTTCGCAGACGCAGGATTTCAACGCCGTGCCGCCGGGCTACGGCGCGGAATACGCGGCGTTTCTTTCGCAGTATCCGGCGGAAGCGCGCGGACAGGAGGCGATCGCGGCGTTTGCGGCGGATTATCTGGTAGAACCGCAGCGCGCGCGCAGCATTGCGGGGGACGCATACGTAGATGATTTCGAAGCGATGCTTCGGGCGAACCCGCGGCTGAACGCGGCGGTCCAGAAGGCGCGCACGGAGATCGATCTATGGAAATCCGCCACGGTGGCGGAGCGCGTCGCCAATTCGATTCGCGACGCGGACGCGGACGAGGCGGAAACGCGCAGCACGGCGCGCAGCCGCAGCCTGATTCGCCGGTTCTACGGAGCGGTATTCGATGCGGCGGAGGTGGCGAAGGACGTGGGCAACGATCTGTACACCGCAGTACGATACGCCAATGCATCCAGCAAGCGCGCGGACACGATACTGACAGATCGGCTGGTGGATTATCAGGGCAACCGCGTGGGCGACAGCCTTGCAGAGGTGCTGCGCAAAGCGGGAATCCATCAGGACAACGAAATGGACATGCTGACCTACGCGGTCGCGCGGCACGCCATTGAATGGTACAATGAAGGGCTTGCGCGGCGGGCGGAGAACCCGAACGCATCCGGCATGGAGGTATTTGCCGACGGCGAAATCAGCATTAACGACCTGCGCATGCTGGTCGCCGAATACGAGAGGACGAACCCGACCGCCGTACAGGGCGCGGATGCGCTGGTAGGCTGGTGGCGGGATTTCCGCGATACATGGTATGCAAAAGGTATTGCCGTGTGCTCGGCGTGGTATACGCAAAAAAAGATGGAGCCAGTCGTAATGTTTCAGCGAATCGGTTTGCGAATACTTCCGTTTACCCGACTTCTGGCTCCAGGGATAAAGTTGGGCACAACAAGAATGTGCCAAACGCTTGGGATTCCTCCTTAGGCGTTTCTTCCAACTTCACCATCAGGGTAGCAGATATGCTGGACGCTGTCAAGGAAAAGTTTTCGGATGTTTTGTCTGCTGATGTCGATTCTGCGCTCGAAGTCAAGTACAAAGCAGGCGAATCATGGTTAATGTTCGGGTGCATAAGATGGCAATAAACTATTTCCAATATTACGGAGATAAAAATATCACTAAGGCCATCGCCGGACGATATGAGCCCGAAAACCTACATACCGCCTTCCTCAGTGACATGTTAATCTTACCACAAAAGAACTGAATTATCAATCATGACCGGCGCGGAAATTTTCCAACAACCCTGCCATTATCAACAACGCAGCCGCGAACAAGTTCGTGAGCACCGCGGCAAACAGACTTTATTTGCGTAATGCGATGTACCATGGGATCGATGGTTGGTTCCTTTTGTACCATTTTCCGTATAGCCAACAGGATAGCCCTTTTCTTTCAAACTGGCTGCCTCTGCTTCACTGAAAAAATACAAACCGCCGCGCTTTGCGGTTTTATCGACATATTCCAATCCTTCTTCGTTAAAGTGCCGTATCAGTTCACGGAAGAGAACTTCTCTCATTGGTGCAATCATGGGTTACTCCTTATTGCGGTAGATGATGTCTGCTGCGCTTCTTTTTCTTTTGTTTCTGCTGCCTTATGGATTCTGCAAAATTATAATAACATGGAAATCGACACTACGTCAATATCATAAAGAGAGCCGCGAACTTTTCAGCTCGCGGCTCCTGTTATCCGTCAGCACCATTCGATGGTGGCGGGGGGTTTGCCTGTAATATCGTATACGACGCGGCCGACGCCATCGACCTCGTTTACAATGCGGGAGGATGACACGCCCAGCACCTTATGCGGGACGGGGGCGTATTCGCACGTCATAAAATCGGTGGTGCGCACGGCGCGCAGGGCGACCGTATAATCATAGGTTCTGAAATCGCCCACCACGCCTACGGAGCGGGTATCCGTCAGCACGGCGAAGAACTGATCCGCGCGGATGCGATGGCGCTTCATTTCCTCGCGGAAAATCGCGTCTGCCTCCTGCAGAATGCGAATCTTTTCGGCGGTGATTTCGCCGATGATGCGCACGCCCAGTCCGGGGCCGGGGAAGGGCTGGCGATCCACGTAGGCGCGCGTCAGACCCAGCTGGCGGCCCAGCGCGCGAACCTCATCCTTAAACAGGCTGCGCAGCGGTTCTACCACGCCGATGAATTTCATGTTCTTCGGCAGTCCGCCCACGTTGTGGTGGCTCTTGATGGTGGCGGCCTTGCTGCCGCCGGATTCGATCACATCGGGATAGATCGTGCCCTGCGCCAGAAACATATCGGCGGGCAGCTTCTTCGATGCATCCTCAAATACCTTGATGAATTCCGCGCCGATGATCTTGCGCTTCTGTTCGGGATCGGTAACGCCCGAAAGCGCCGCCAAGAAGCGTTCGCCCGCGTTGATGCGGATGAAATCCAGCGCCTTGCCGGAAAAGGCGCGCTCTACTTCATCGCCCTCATCCTTGCGCATCAGCCCGTGATCGACGAATACGCAGTGCAATTGTCCAGGAATCGCGCGGGAGAGCAGCGCCGCGCATACGGAGGAATCCACGCCGCCGGACAGCGCCAGCAGCACATGATGATCGCCCACCTGCGCGCGCACATCTTCGATCAGCTTCTTCTCCAGATCCTTCAGATCGTATTCGCCGATTGCGCCGCAGACGTTGTAGAGGAAATTGCGGATGATCTGCGTGCCGTTCGGCGTGCTTTCCACTTCGGGGTGAAACTGCACCGCGTACAGGCGCGCACCCTGATTTTCCAGCGCGGCGCAGCGGCAATTATCGGTGGAAGCGATGATGGAAAAGCCCTCCGGCGGCTGCGTGATCTGATCGGTATGGCTCATCAGCCCGTATTGATCGGCGTCCAGACCGGCAAAAATCGGCGATTCGGCGTTTACCTGCATGCGGGTCTTTCCGTATTCGCTCACATCGCAGGGGGAAACCGTGCCGCCCAGCGTCCAGGACATCAGCTGCGCGCCGTAGCAGATGCCGAGCACCGGAATGCCCATATCAAACAGACCGCGATCGCAATGCGGGGATGCGGGATCATAGGCGCTGTTCGGTCCGCCGGTTAAAATGATGCCGATGGGATCGATGCGGCGGATTTCATCCAGCGAAATATCGCCGGACTTTACGATGGAATACACCTTGCATTCGCGCACGCGGCGCGCAATCAGTTCCTTGTACTGACCGCCGAAGTCCAGAATCAAAATCGTTTGCAAATGGAAACGCCTCTTTCATGTTCGTCGAATAAATGCACAAATCTTACCCCTATATCATCCTACTGAACGCACTGAAAATCAACCGCCGAACATCGCATCTGGCGTTAATTTTTCTGAAAACGGATTTTGCGGCGATTTGTGGACAGGATCGCCAATCCATGCTATAATAAGGAACACAAAATGGAAGCAAATACCGAATGGGGAGGAGAAAATATGTTCTGGGATTCTACGTACATTCTGGTGATCATCGGCGCGCTGATCTGCGCCATCGCATCGATCAACGTAAACGCCACTTACAGAAAATACAGCCGCGTGATGAGCGAACGCGGGCTGACGGCGCGAGATTGCGCAGAGGCCATCCTGCGCAGCGCCGGAATCGATGATGTGCGCATCGAACACGTGCGCGGCAATCTGACCGACCATTATTCGCCGTCGGAGCGCGTGCTGCGCCTGTCCGACAGCGTATACAATTCCACTTCGGTGGCGGCAATCGGCGTGGCGGCGCACGAATGCGGCCATGCGATTCAGCATCAGGAGGATTATGCGCCGCTGAAATTGCGCACCTTGTCCGTTCCGGCGGCGAATTTCGGTTCGTTTCTGTCGTGGCCGGTGATCGTAATCGGTCTGATTCTGGGCAGACCCAACATCGCCCAGATCGGCGTGGTGCTGTTTTCACTGGTGGTGCTGTTTCAGCTGATCACGCTGCCGGTGGAATTTAATGCGTCCGCGCGGGCGCTGCGCGTGCTGGAAGGGCAGAATCTGTTGGTGGGAAACGAAATGGATGGTGCGCGCAAGGTGCTGAAGGCGGCGGCGCTTACCTATGTCGCGGCGCTGTTTTCCTCGATATTGCAGCTGCTGCGGCTGATTCTGATTACGCAGGGCAGCGGCCGGAGAAGAGATTGATTCAAAAACGATAACAGGAGAGAGAAGATGGCGGATCGCATTGTAGAGGGACTCTGGGATTGCCCGTATTGCGGCACCAAAGCAATCGGCGGGCTGACGAAGCATTGCCCGTGCTGCGGACACCCGCAGGATCAAGGCACGCGCTTTTATATGGGCGATAAGATCAATTATCTGGATGAGGAACTGGCGGCGCAATATGGCAAGGGCGCGGACTGGGTGTGCGCGTACTGCGGCAGCCTGAATCGGGCGCGGTTTACGTATTGCGCGAACTGCGGCGCGGAAAAATCCGAATCCAAGGCGGATTATTTCGGCAAGAATCCGAATCCGCAGGCGGAAAAGAAGCAGCCGCCCAAGGCAAAGCCCGATCGCCCGAAGGCGAAAAAGCCGCTGTGGCGCAGGCTGCTGCCGCTTTTCATCATCGCGGCGGTGGTCATCGCGCTGATTTCGGCGTTCATGCCGCGCAATATGCAGGCGGAAGTGACCGCCATGGATTGGGAGCGGCGGATCGAAATCGAAGCCTACCGCACGGTGCGGGAATCCGATTGGAGCGTTCCCGCGGGCGGGCGCGTCGTCAGTCAGCGGCAGGAGATTCACCACTACGATCAGGTGCTGGATCACTATGAAACCCGCACGCGAACGGTTTCGGAGGAGGTCTACGACGGCACCGACACCTATACATCCTATTCGGATAACGGCGACGGTACGTTTACGGAGAGCAGCTATGATGTGCCGCGCTACCGCACGGAATACCGTACCGAAACCTATTCCGAGCCGATTTATCGCGATGAACCCGTATATCAGACGAAGTACAGCTATGATATCGATAAATGGGTTGTCGATCGCGAGGAGGAAGCGAGCGGCACGGACAGCGCGCCATACTGGCCGGAATACACGCTGGCTTCCAACGAACAGACCGGCGCGGAGAGCGAGTATTACTTCATGACCGTGCGGGCGAAGGACGATCAATACGTGGCGATGATGACGTATGATCAATGGCAGAATTACCATACAGGCGATCAGGTGGAAATTACCGTAACCGCGGGCGATATTACGGAGGTCAACGGCGAATCGGTAGAATGATTTCGCAGGAGGAAAACAAAGCATGGCGCTTGAAATCGAACGGAAATACTTAATTCGAATGCCGGATGTGAATATGATTTCAGAATTTCCCAAAACGGAAATCTGGGAAATCGTACAAACCTATCTGACGGACGGCGAAAACGGCGAATCGCGGCGCGTGCGGCGCGTTGCGCAGAATGGAACCGAAACGTATTTTTACACGGTCAAGCGCCATATTACGAGCCTTACGCGCGCCGAGAGCGAACGCGAAATATCCGGATCGGAATACGATCGCCTGCTGCTGGAAACGGATCCGCAGGGACAGCCGATTTACAAGACGCGCTATCGCGTGCCGTATCATAATCAGCTGTTGGAGATCGATGTATATTCCTTCTGGCGGGATCGCGCTACGCTGGAGATCGAGCTTGATTCCGAGGAACAGAAAATCGATCTTCCGGACTGGGTGCGGGTGATCCGCGATGTGTCCGCAGAAAAGCGCTATACAAACCGGCAGCTCGCCCGCCATATTCCGATGGAAAACATCGAAGATATAGAACAAAGGATGGAAACGGAATGAATTACAGGCTGATTGCACTCGATCTGGATGGAACGCTGTACAACGATCTAAAGCAGATCACGCCCGCAACGCTGCGTGCGCTGCGCGATGCGCAGGATAGCGGCGTTCGGCTGATGATATCCTCCGCGCGCCCCGTACCGGGGCTGTATCGTTCGCGCGATGCGCTGGATATGGCGCCGCACGACGGCATATTGATGGCGTATAACGGCGGGCGGATTCTAACCGCGCGCGATAATCAGACGCTGTTTGCGGATGAAATTCCGCTGGAAACGGCGCGGGATATGCTGAAAAAGCTGGAAGATTTGCCCGTTACGCCGATTCTGGACGACGGCAGGATTTTCTATGTTACTGATCCCGCCGCCTACAAGGTGGAATACGAATGCAAAAACAACGATATGATCTGCGAACGCGTGCCGAACCTTGCGGAGTTTATCCATTTTGCGCCGGCGAAGATATTGATGTCGGTACAGCCTGAACAGATCGCGGAGGTGCAGCGCGAAATCGCGCGGATGCTGCCCGCAGAGCTGATCGTGGTGCAGACAGCGGCATTCTATCTTGAGATTATTCCCAAAACGGTGGGGAAGGGCGCGGCGCTTTTGAAGGTATGCGAAAAGCTGCATATCGATCCCGCGCAGACCATCGCATTCGGCGATTCCGAAAACGATATATCGATTCTGCGCGCGGCAGGGCAGGGCGTTGCGATGGGCAACGCGGCGGAAGATGTGCGCGCCGCGGCGGATTTCGTTACCCTTTCGAACAACGAGGATGGCATCGCGGCGGCGCTGGAACGGCTTCTGTAATCGGCCAGACCGCTGACAAACGCCGCAACCGCAGAAATTTTCTGAAACACTTCTGACGAAGTGAAAATTTCTGCTTGCTTTGTCGGCTACACTTGCAAATTTCGGTCATTTAGGTCTACTAAACTCCCTCATTTACAAGCTTGCCTCCGCGCCTTGCGACGTTTCTCAGGGTCTGTCAATCTGCTGAATCCATATGCTAAACTGGGTTATGTTGGTCTTGTATCTTACAACAATGTAAGTTAAAAGCGACCTGGTTTTAAACAAAACGATCGAATGGAGGAATGAATTCGGGTTATAATGGATGCATCCGCAATTCAAAGGAGATCAGAAAATGAGCAGGTTATCGCCCTATCTTGAAACCATCATACAGGCCTGCGTATTGTTTATACCCGTCGCCGGTTTGTTTACGCTGCCGTTCATGATCTATCAATATCGGAAATACGGATCGATACCGGTGCTGCGCGTGCTGGTGGTGTATGCATTCATCCTGTACAGCATGTGCGCGTTTCTGCTCACGGTGCTGCCGCTGCCCTCGATCGAAGAGGTGCGCGCGATGTCGCCGAAGCCGATTCAATACATTCCGTTTGAATCCTATGCGGATGCGTTTCATAAGGCGGGATTTCGGATTTCAGAACCTGCGACCTTCATTGCGCTCGCCAACTGGAAAAAGCTGCTCACCTCCGGCGGACTGTTTGAAATCATCGCGAACATCGTCATGCAGATTCCGCTGGGCGTTTTTCTGCGCTATTATTTCCGGAAAAGCTGGAAGCAGACGCTGCTCATCGGCATGTGCATCAGCCTGTTTTATGAAATTACCCAGCTGACCGGATTGTGGTTCATCTATCCCAAGGCGTATCGATTCTGTTCCATCGATGATCTGATCGATAATACGCTGGGCGCGATGATCGGCTATTGGATTACGCCGGTGTTGTGCGCGATTTTGCCTACGCGCGAACAGCTGGACAAGATTTCCATCGAAAAAGGCCGCCGCGTGACGCTGATGCGCCGCCTGACGGCATTGACGGTGGACTGGATCATTTTTTTCACGGTTGTGTTCGCATCTGCGTTTCTGTGGAATATGGATTCCGGCACGTTCGTCGCCGTCGGCTTTTTCGGCTATTTCGTCTGGGCGATCGCGGTGTTCGTCATTGGACAGCGCCTGTTTCATGGAAAGACGATCGGCAAATGGCTGATGCGCATATCGGTCATTTCGCAGGACACGGGCAAAACGCCCACCGTGGGCCAGCTTTTGAAGCGCTATACCGTGATCTATCTGCTGCTGCCGCTATCGCTTGCGAGCGTCGCATTTTCAATGGTCGCGGTGGTGATTTTTACGGATGTGGAACAGGTGTGGATCAGCGTGTGCGGCGTGATCGTCAGCCTGATTCCCAGCATTGCCGTCGGCGCGGTGGTGATCCGAACGCTTTTGAAGTACGATGAACTGCCGCACAGCCATTGGTCGCACACGAAGATCATCACGCACGCAAAAACGGATGCGCTGCCGGATCAATCCAGCCAGTCGATGGATTGATTCACATATTCATCAACGTTAAACAGCCAGTCGGTCAGGAAAGCCTCCCAGCTTTTGCCGCTGGCTTCTTTGAATGCGTCAGTCAGATCGATTTCCGTCAGCCGATGCACCGAAAGCCCCTTCTGGTAGAAAATGCGCAGCCCCTGAATCAGCTGATCGCGCCCCATCGCGGTGGCGAGTTCATGAAACACCGCCGCGCCGCGATCGCGCACAACGATATCGTATTCGTCGGCGGTGAACAGCGTCGCCTCGCTCGTAACCGACAGGCCGCCCGGAATGGTCAGCTGAAGCGAGGGTACGATGTTTTGATTCAACGCGCGCAGGTATGTATCGCGCCCGTCCAATTCCCACGTCAGCAGATAAGCTGCGTATTCGCATATGGAATCGGAGAGCCATGCGTCCGATACGGGCTTTGCGCACGCGGTAAGCCCGAAATACTGCTGCGCGAGTGCGCGGAACAGGACGTGCGCAAGCGTATCCGAATCGCCCGTGACGATCGATTCGGATAGCCATATGCTGCCTGTGTTGATGATGCAGTCCTGCCCGATTTCCGCCTGTACGATATCCAGATCGCGCGCGGGAAATGCGCCGAACCAGTTCTCCAGCACATCGATCGCCTGAACGGCGTTTTGCAGAATGCGATCCGCCGCGCCGCGCGCGTTGGTCAGGCACCGAAGCTGCACGCCGGATTCGGATACGGCGGCGCTTTCGCGGTAGCGCTGCCCGAAGATGAGCGTGAATGCGCGCGCCGAATCGGCGTGAATCGTCCATAGATTGCGCGTATCGTTCGTTTCCGATTTTGTTTCCGTACCCGTGGCGGCGAGATCATAGCGCGCGGGCAGCGCGATTTCCGCATCGTAGGATGCAAGGTTCGTATCGATGTATCGCGTATGCGCGAGCGGCGCGTTCAATATGAATTCGCCGGTTTCCGTATCGTAGTCCGCCGCGATGAAATAGAAATCGGAAAGCTGTACATCCATGGCGTTCACACCGGCGAACGCGCGGTTCTGCGTGAGCAGCAGATAGTAATCAAATTCAAATTCGCACACATCGCCCGCATCCAGATCGCAGGCGACGCGCAGATACATTTCATTTTCGCCCTGAAAGCCGTAATCCGTCTGCGCGCCGTTTACATGCACCTTGGTCAGATCGATGCCGCCCGGCGCATATCCATAGGGATAGCAATCCGCCGCCGCATCATTGTATGCAAGCGCGCTCTGGCGGCGCATCAGGTTTGCGGGCGCATAGAAGATCACGCGATCCAGATGCCCGCCGGTTTCATTTGTATACGCAAGGCGCTGCGAAATTCGCAGCGCCTGTTCGTTTTCCAGATATTCAATTTCGAATGCGTAATGATTCTGCACAGGCGCGCTCTCCTCGGCGTAGGCGAGGGAAATCACGGCGGATACGATCGCGCCGCCCGCCAGCAGCGCCGCCAGAACGATTGCGATCAGCCGAATCAGCTTTTGCCTGCTTACCTTTTTTTTCGCCATGGAATGCTCCCTTCGATTATTCTACGGTGCGGATGCTGCTAAGCGGCCAGATTACGCTGCGCACGTGACCTACGATCATATCGCCGGTGATGGGGCCGACATCGCCCGCGCGGGAATCGTGGCTGTTGTAGCGGTTGTCGCCTACCACGAAATACTGATTTTCGCCCAGCGTGAAATCGCTGTAATCTCCGGCATTGCCAAGGAAATAATTGTATTTGTTGTTTTCGTCCAGCATTTCGTCTACCGTTACGGTCGCGCCGCTTTCATCCGTGGTTTCGTATACCACGTGCGTCACGCCGTCCTTGCAATAGAGCGTATCGCCGGGCACGGCGACCACGCGCTTGACGAAATTCGTATTGCCGCGGTTCGGATAGTGGCAGATCACAATATCATCGCGATCGACCGTGCCGAAGCGCACATCGTACACCGTAACGAACAGACGTTCGTTATCGTCCAGCGTATCATACATGGATTTTCCGTCCACGCGGATGATCTGGAACATGAAGCCCCGAATGAAAAAGACCACCATCAGCGCTACCGCGATCGCCATGATCCATTCGCGCGCTTCCTTTTTCCAGTTCTTTTTCGGCGGCTGCGCCGCGCTCTTTTTGGCCTTTACGGTTTCTTCCTGATTTTCAGCGGCGTTTTCCGCCTGCGCATCCTGATTTTCGCGCTTGTTTTCTTCCATGATCATGAACCTCGCTTTACTTGATTTTCCGAAGCGGTGCGATCTTCATCAGCACCCTGCCGTGAATGTCCTTTTGCTTCAATGTGCCCATGTCCGCGGCGCGACTGTCGTAGCTGTCGGCGCGATTATCGCCCAGCACGAAATAATCATCCGCGCCAAGCTGAATCGCGTAATCCTCCGCTACGCTGGAAACATAGCTTTCGGACAGATATTCGCCGTTTATGTACACGCAGTTTTCGCGAATCTCAATCCGATCGCCGGGCAGACCGATCAGCCGCTTTACGTACCTTCCGCTGCGTTCGGGAAATGTACATTCCACGATATCGCCGCGCTGCGGCGCGTTCCCGAAGGCGTAGGCGAGATCGTATACCAGCACCACATCGCCGCCGTTCAGCGTGCGTTCCATCGAACTTCCCGTAATGCGCGCCGTGTGGAATACGAACAATCGAAGCAGCGCGCAGATCAAGGCGGCAGCGGCGATGATGCACAGCGCCCGCTTCACGCCTGCGTTTCTCCGGCGCTCTGCACGATCTTCTTCATCCGCTTTTCAAAGGTCGGGCGATCCAGCATCACGGTGCGCGCGCATTTTTCGCAGCGCATCTTGATATCCGCGCCGACGTAGGTGATCTTCCAGAGATCGTTTCCGCAGGGATGCGGCTTGCGCATCCTGACAATATCGCCGGTATTCAAAAGCACGCCGAATCCCTCCAGATCCATAATAAATCAATTATATATCCTGAGTGTTAACTATTATCGATTATTCGGGGCCAATTTCAAATAAGTACCTGCGCCCGTATACATCGTTTACGCACATCGCCAATTGACCGGAATACACCGGCGCGTTCAGCGTCGTTTGCAGTTCGGGCGTTTTCCGGCTGCGGAAGAATTCCTCGTATACGTGGTATTCGCCGCCGCGGATGTAGCCCACCGACCAGTTATCGATTACGTCCAGCGCATCAAACGTGCGATCATCCGGCATGGATTCCGGCCGGAAAATGTGCAGATCCACATGATAGAAACCGACGCCCGCGTGCGCATCCGCGCGGCATTCGGCGGTATCGGCGGCATCGGCGCATTCGATCCGGTAATCCGCGCCCGATAATCTGCGCCGCAGGATGTTCATCGTAATCCGGCTCTGATCCACGCCGATAAAATCGCGCCCGCAGCGCTTTGCCGCTTCCAGCGTGGTGCCGCTGCCGGAGAAGGGATCCAGCACAATCTCGCCCGCGCGCGATCCGCATTTCACGATGCGTTCCAGCAGCGAAAGCGGCTTTTGCGTATCGTATCCGGTGCGTTCGGGATCCCGCTGCTGCAGATGCGAAAGATCGTTCCAAACGTCCGTCGGCGCAACGGGATCATCATCATAATAGGTGTAAACGCGCCCGCCGCTCTTGATCGAACGATATACGCGCCCATCCGGATCTACGTGCCTGCGCATGTGGTTGCTTCTGGGGGACGTGGGCGGCGCCATCACTTCCTGCACGTTGAAATCATACTGCGCGCTCTTGCGGTAGAACAGGATTACATCGTGCTTGCGGCTGAAGTGCCGCAACGTGCGCCCGCCGGTCTGATATACCCAGATGATTTCATTCAGAAAATTGTCCTCGCCGAAGATTTCATCCATCATCAGCCGCAGATACGGGTGCGTGCGGTAATCGATGTGCAGAAACAGCATCCCGTCGGCGCGCAGCAACGCGTGGCAGCGGGTCAGCACATCGCGCATCATGGAAAGGTATTCATCGCGCGTCATCGCGTCCGAAAAGGCCTCTGCCGTCATCGAACTGCGCGATGCTTTCCAATCCGCCGCGCCCACGCGCACGCGCATGGAAAACTGATCGCCGGTCATAAACGGCGGATCGAGATAGATCAGCTTGATCCGGCCGGCATACGTATCCTGCAGCGCGCGAAGCTGATCTCGCGCATCGCCCAGAATAAACCGACCCTTTGAACCGCTGCCGGAATGCACTTCCGGCAGATTTTCCATATTGCGTTTCAGCATGACGCGCCCTCCGCAGTAGAATTCCATCTGATTATAACACGTTTCTGCGCTCGCCACAAGATGATAATTTCGTATATACCGCATATTGGCGCGGTGCCGCGCATAAAGTGTACTGGAAATATATTCAATATCCAGAGGTGATACGATGGAAAATCCGAATAATCGCATTATCGCAGCCGGAAGGCTCGAAGACGATCTTGTTTTAAGCCACGAGGTAATGAATGAACCCTTCTATACGGGCACGCTGGCGGTAAAGCGCCTGTCGGGGGCGGCGGATCATTTGCCGGTGACCATTCCGGGCAAGCTGCTCGCCATGCATGAATCGCTGCAGGATCGGCTGCTGCTGGTCAGCGGGCAGGTTCGATCCTATAATAAGGTAATCGACGGCGCGGGGCGGCTGATGGTTACGCTCTTTGTGCAGTCCATGTCGGAAACGGCGGAAAACGATACCATGAACCGCGTAACGCTCTCCGGCGTGCTGTGCAAGCCGCCGGTGTATCGATCTACGCCGTTTGGGCGCGAAATCTGCGATATGATGATCGCCGTGAACCGCGCGTTCGGCAAGAGCGATTATCTGCCCTGCATCGCGTGGGGCAGAAACGCGCAGTACGCTTCGCGTTTCCACGTGGGCGATCGCGTGCACATTACGGGCAGACTGCAATCCAGAGAGTATCAGAAGCTGACCGAAAGCGGGGAATACATCACCCGCAACGCCTATGAAATTTCCGCATTCACGCTGGAGGCCGATGAACTGCCGCCGCGCGATCCCATCGCGCCGCGCGCTCATACCGAAGCCGTGCAGACGATGCCGAATTGAGCTTGACAGACGCGCGACCGCGGCGTATCATAAATTCGGTACGCAGCGCAGGATAAAAACGCAACGCGCAATCTGATTGCGCCAGAGCTGGTAGGTAGCCCAGCCGTCTGTGCCGATTGGCGCAGGTAAGTAACCTTCCCCTCCGGGTTGTCCAAACCTGCTGGATAAAACAATAGGAGGGTGATACCATGGACGTATGTTCCGCAAAGCTGACGGTGTTTTTTGAAGATCCATTCTGGGTCGGTGTGATAGAGCGAATCGAGGCGGGTCGGCTGACCGCATGTAAAATTACATTCGGCGCCGAACCGAAGGATTACGAGGTTCACGCGTTTCTACTGAAAAACTACGGTCGGCTGGCGTTCAGTCCGTCTGTCGAAGCAAAGGTCAAAACGGAAGCGTACAACCCGAAGCGAATGCAAAGGGAACTGCGGAAGCAAGCCGCAAGCGTCGGAACCGGCACCCGTTCGCAGCAGGCGCTGCAGATGCAGCGCGAAGCAAATAAGCTTGCGCGCAAAACGGTCAGCCGCGAACAGAAGGCAGCGGAAAAGCAGCGTCAGTTTGAATTGCATCGACAGAAGCAGCGCGAAAAGCATCGGGGCAGGTAATGCCTCGGTGCTTTTTCCATGCCATTTTGCCCATCGTTTCCGCTTGAAACGGCGCATGGAATGTGGTATGATACAATAGATGAAATTTGGGAGGATGCGGGCGCATGAACGAAAGGCAGCGCAATCACATATTGGAAATCCAGCCGTTTTTGTTGATTGCGGCTGCGCTGATCGTATACATCGTGCTGATTTCCGTAAGCTATGGAAATCTTCTGGGGCGGATTACGCGCGTTCGAAGTGAATGGACGGAAATTGCGTCGGAACAGATCGATGGAAAATACGTAACCCGCTATACCGCCGCGCTGCCCGAAGAAAACGAATCCGTGGATTCGGTATGCTTCTATACGGAATACGCCGAGGTGCGCGCCTGGTTAAACGATGCGCAGGTGTATCATTTTGATAAGCCGCGCGGCGAACGCTTTTCCAGCGCCGCGCCGTCCATCTGGAATAAGATCATCCTGCCGGTGCATACGAAAAATGCGTTTATCACGGTGGAAATCACCACGCCGTACCGGCAATACGCCAATCCGGGGCTGAACGCCTATTTCGGTGCGGAGAGCGATATCGAACGCTTTCTGCTGATTCAGACCTTTTCCCGCTTCGCCGCCGCGCTGGGCATCATGTTCATCGGCATTATTTTCTGCATCGTGGCGCTGATTCTGCGCTTTCATCATGTGCTGGGCAACCGCGGCATGTATTCGCTGTGCATGTTCATCGTGGTGCTGGCGGTGTATATGGCTTCGAAGCAGACTTATCTTTTGCTGAATATGTATGATGGCGTCGCCTACAATCTGATTCGCGGCATATCGTTTATGATGTGTCCAGTCATGTATTCCAGATACATGATGCGCCAGTACAAGGGCGTTCGCAGGCTGATTGCCGCCATCATACATGTAATCAGCATCGCGTCCGCCGTGATCTTATCGCTTCTGCATCTTCTGCACGTATGGGAGCTGCCCGAATCGATGATTATTACTACGGTAATCTGCGTCGTTACGGCGGTATACGCGCTCGTTCTGGAATTGAGCCAGCACAGCCGAAGGCTCGTAATCCCATTGAGCACGGCGCTTACGCTGTTTTCGGTGATGGAATATTACCGGATCGGCGATATTACCTGGGCGGTGTACCTCGGCCTGTTTCTGTACATCTTCATCGTGATCTATCGAATCGTAACCTCCGTAATTTCGGCGCGCGCGCGCGAAATTCGATTGGAAACGGCGCTGGACGTATCCCGCAGCGAAATTGCGACGATTCAGATTACCAGCCACTTTTTCTATCATACGCTGGATTCCATCCGCGCGCTGATCCGTCTGGATGCGGATCGCGCCTATAAAATGACGGGCGATTTCGCAAAATATGTGCGGTATCGCGTGGACGGCGTGGAACAGATGGCGCAGACCGTGCCATTTTCCAAGGAGCTCCGCGCCATTCGCGCCTACACGGATATCAAAAAGGCGCAGCTGGGCGAACGGTTCCGGATCGAATTCGATGTGGAAACGGAGGATTTTGAAATCCTGCCGCTGACGATTCAGCCGCTCGTAGAAAATTCGGTAATTCACGCCGTGCAGCTTCGCCGCGGCGGCGGTCTGGTGCGCGTGGTCTGTCGCGAGGAAAAGGACGGCTACCATATTGAAGTGATCGATAACGGCCCCGGCGCGCAGATCGAGGCGCAGCCGCGGGACGATCAGAAGCGGCATACGGCGATTGAAAACGTAAATACCCGTCTGGAATATTACGGCATACCGCCGATCCGCTATTCGGATAACGATCTGGGCGGAAAAACCGCATATATCGTTTATCCCAAGCACATCAAGAATAAGGGGCTGCAGCAATGAGGGTTATACTGGTAGATGATGAACCGCTTTCCTTGAATCTGTTTAGAATCGAATGCGGCAATATGCCCGGCTTTGAAGTGGTGGGCATGTTCGATGCGCCGGAGGAGGCGCTGATCTACGCCCAGAGCAATCCGGTGGATTTTGCGCTGCTGGATATCGATATGCCGGGCATGACTGGCATTACGCTGGCGCGCCGTCTGCGCGAAATCTGGCCGAAGATCGTGATCATATTCGTCACGGCGCATCCGGAATTTTCCGTGGACGCTATTCAGATGAAGGCGGATTTCGTAGTGTTCAAGCCCTATGAGCGCGAGGATATTCTCGACGCATTGGAGCGCGCGCGCCTGCTGGGCGAACGCAAGCAGAAGCGCATCGCCGTGCGCACGTTCGGGCATTTCGACGTATTTGCGGATGGCAAGCTGGTGAATTTCAAATCCGCCAAGGCGAAGGAGCTGCTGGCGTTATGCATATCGCGCATGGGCGGCGAAGTGACCATCCATGAAATGCAGCGCACGCTGTGGTCGGAAACGGGCAATCAGGGCGTGGGCTACCGTACCACGATCAAGGCGCTCAGCGATACGCTCAAGGAGGTCGGCGCGGAGGATATGCTGCTGCGAAAGCGCAGCACGCTTTCACTGAATACGGATGCGTTTTCCTGCGATCTTTTTGATTTCAAAAGCGGAAAACAGAGCGCGATCAACGCCTTTCACGGGGAATTCATGCTGCAATATCCGTGGGCGGAGCCGATGTCGGAAATTCTGCGTGCGGAAAAGCGGCGCATGTGAATTCGCAAAAATGTGGAAACAGACAATTCACATTGGGTTGATAATGTTCGGCTAAAATGCGTAGCATAAACGGATCAATCGAACCCGTAGGGAACGGAGGACAGGCATGAGCAAAGTGATCGGCATCGATCTGGGTACAACGAATTCTTGCGTCGCGGTAATTGAAGCGGGCGAACCGGTGGTCATTCCCAATTCCGAAGGCGGGCGCACCACGCCCTCCATCGTGGCGTTTTCCCAAAATGGGGAACGCATGGTGGGGCAGGTGGCGAAGCGCCAGGCCGTTACGAACAGCGAACGCACCGTAAGCTCCATCAAGCGCGAAATGGGCACGGATTTCCGCGTAAATATCGATGGAAAAAAGTATACGCCGCAGGAAATATCGGCGATGATTCTGCAAAAACTGAAGGCGGATGCGGAAAGCTATCTGGGCGAAAAGGTTACGGAGGCGGTGATTACCGTGCCTGCGTATTTCACCGATGCGCAGCGTCAGGCGACGAAGGACGCGGGCATGATCGCGGGACTTACCGTAAAGCGCATCATCAATGAACCCACCGCGGCGGCGCTCGCCTACGGCGTGGATAAGGAAGAGCCGCAGAAGATCATGGTCTACGATCTGGGCGGCGGCACGTTCGATGTATCGATTCTGGATATCAATTCCGATGTGATCGAAGTGCTGGCGACCGCGGGCAACAACCGCCTGGGCGGCGATGATTTCGATCAGTGCATCGTGGATTACCTGCTGGATGAATTCAGGCGGGAAAACAAGATCGATCTGCGCAAGGATCCCACCGCCATGCAGCGCATTCGCGAAGCGGCGGAAAAGGCGAAGATCGAATTATCCGGCATTACCTCGGCAAGCATCAATCTGCCGTTCCTGACCGCCAATAAAAATGGGCCGCTGCACATGGAAACCACGCTGACGCGCGCCAAGTTCGATGAACTGACCCGCCATCTGGTGGATATGACGATGGGGCCGGTGCAGCAGGCGATGGCGGATTCGGGGCTTACCCCCGCATCGCTTTCCAAGGTGCTGATGGTCGGCGGTTCCAGCCGCATTCCCGCCGTACAGGAGGCCGTGCGCCGCTTTACCGGCAAGGAACCCTTCAAGGGCATCAACCCCGATGAATGCGTGGCGATGGGCGCGGCGCTGCAGGCGGGCGTAATGGGCGGCGAGGTCAAGAGCCTTCTGCTGCTGGATGTAACCCCGCTTTCGCTGGGCATTGAAACCGTGGGCGACGTATACGCGAAGATCATCGAACGCAATTCATCGATCCCGATTCAGCGCAGCCAGATTTTTACCACGGCCGCCAGCTTCCAAACGGCGGTGGACGTGCACGTATTGCAGGGCGAACGGCCGGTGGCTTCCCAGAATAAGGAACTGGGCAGGTTCCGCCTGGACGGAATCCGAC
>CAKUKP010000065.1 GCA_934663625.1 uncultured Clostridia bacterium | reverse complement strand
ACCGTAATCAGCGCCAGATAGATGCGTTCCTTCTTCAAGCGCCTGTTGATGCTCGAAATACTGAACATTTACCGTGTTTTCTCCATTCAGACGATAGAATCTTTTTTACTATCCTCATTATAAAGGATGTGAAATCGTCTTTGGTTAAACTTTTCATGCATACGGCGTAAAAATACGGTACCGCACTGCATTATTAACAATAATCGTTCGGATTACCGCTGAAGCGCGACCACCACATCGCCCATCACGACCACCGTGTACGGCTGCCCCTTCGACGAACGATTTTCAATCGCCACATCCTCGGTATTGAATTCGGTCGCCGCGCCGCTCTTCTGCACGATTCGGAAGTTATACGGCTCTGTGACCATCAGCGTACCGGCGATGCAGGTTCCGTTCGTCCCGTTCTTCAAAAGGCTAATGCACTTTACGCCCTTGCCGCCGCGCGCCTGCCGGTCGAAATCGATCAGAAGGCAGCGCTTCAAATAACCGGCGTCGGTCGCGATGATGATTTCACCTTCGTTTTTATGCGCGTAGGCGGCGCAGATTTCATCGCCTTCGGCGAGCGTCATGGATTTAACGCCCGCGGCGGTGCGGCCTACCAGCGATACCTCGTCCACCGCAAAATGAATCGCCATGCCCTGCCTTGTAATCAGCATCAGATCCGTACCGCTGGAAGCGTCCAGCACCGAAATCAGCCGGTCGTCCCCCTTCAGCGTGATTACGCTGAAGCGCGATTTGCGAACGTTCAGATCCTCCAGCTTCGTACGCTTGATCATGCCCAGCTTCGTTGCCAGCAGCACCTCGCCCGCATAGCTTCCGGCAGGCAGAACGCCGATGACATTTTCTTCCTTTTCCAGCCCCGCCAGCACGCCGCCATACGGCAGCCCGCGATCCTTCGCGCGCGCTTCCGGAATCTGATCCGCCGCGACGGGATAGCAATTGCCGTGGTCGGTAAAGAAAAGAATTCTCGTATTGCTCAGGCACGCGAACGATTCCACCGGCGGATCGGTAAATTCGCCGCCCGCAATCGCCTTATCGTACAGCCGCGGCTGCATGCGCTTGACGAAACCGTTTCGGGTCACCAGAATGCGCACATCGTCCGGCTGAACCTCCTCCGCGGCGATTTCCACCGTTTCGAAGCTGTCTACCACCTGCGTTCTGCGCGGGTTTGCATACTTTGCACGCACCTCGGTAAGTTCCTTCTTGATCACGCCCATCAGCTTCTTTTCGCTGGCAAGAATCGCCTTCAGACCGGCGATGCGCTTTTCCAGTTCCGCGTATTCCTGCTTGAGCGACAATACCTCCAGATTGGTCAGCCGCTGCAGGCGCATATCCAATATCGCCTGCGCCTGAGTTTCCGTAAGTGCGAATCGATCAATCAGCTTTTCGCGCGCTTCCTTCGGCGTTTTGCTGGATCGGATCAGCCGGATCACTTCATCCAGATTATCAACGGCGATGATCAGCCCCTCCAATATGTGGGCGCGCGCTTCCGCCTGCTGCAATTCATATTTCGTTCTGCGCGTGACTACATTCTTTCGATGATCGATATAATAGCCCAGCATGGCGGAAAGCCCCATCTGTACCGGCTTGCCGCCCGCGATCGCCACCATATTCACGCCGAACGTGCATTGCAGATCGGAATACTTATACAGTACCTGCAATACCTTTTCGGGATCCGCGTCCTTTCGAACCTCGACCACTGCGCGCATGCCCATGCGGTCGGATTCATCGCGGATATCATAGATGCCGGACAGCAGATTCTTCTTTTCCTCGCTCAGCCGCAGAATCTTTTCCAGCAGCGCGGATTTATTCACCTGATACGGCACTTCATCGATTACGATCAGGCTTCTGCCCGCGGAACCGGATTCGATGTGCACCTTCGCGCGCACCTGAAGCTTGCCCCTGCCGGTTTCATACGCCTGATACAGTTCCTCGTTCGCCGCCAGCAGGCCGCCGGTCGGAAAATCCGGCGCGGGCAGATGCTGCATAAGCTCGCGCGTGGTGATTTTGGGATGATCGATCTTCGCGATCGCCGCATCGATCACCTCGCCCAGATTGTGCGGCGGAATGCTGGTCGCCAGACCTACGGCGATGCCGTTCGCGCCGTTTACCAGCAGATTCGGATAGCGCGCGGGCAGCAGATCCGGCTCGCGCTGCGTATCATCGAAATTCAGATGGAAATCCACGGTATCCTTTTCGATATCGCGCAGCATTTCCATCGCAAGTTCCGTCATACGCGCCTCGGTATAGCGCATCGCGGCGGGGCTGTCGCCATCGATGGAGCCGAAATTGCCGTGCCCATCCACCAGCATTTCCCGCATCACGAAGGGCTGCGCCATGCGCGTCAGCGCATCGTATACGGATGAATCGCCGTGCGGATGATATTTACCCAGGCAATCGCCCACGATGCGCGCGCACTTTCTGTGCGGCTTATCGAAGGTATTGCCCAGTTCATGCATTGTATACAGAATGCGGCGCTGTACGGGCTTCAAGCCGTCCTCCACGCGCGGTAGCGCGCGTTCCAGTATGACGTGTTCGGAATACGGGATCATGGAATCGTGCATCACGTCTTCCATGGTTTTCTGGATGATTTCCTCCGTCCGAATGTTTTCCGTTGCGTCCCTGCCCTTTTTTCTGGGTGCCATGTATTAACTCCTTCGCTGAACCGGTCAACCGTTTTCGGTCACAGGTTTAAAATTATCCACGCGGTTGAAATTTGCGTATTCGCTGATGTACGCCTTGCGCGGCTCCACCTTATCGCCCATCAGCACGGTTACCCGGCGATCCACCTCGGCAAAATCCTCGATGGTCACCTGAATCAGCTTGCGTCCCTCAGGATTCATCGTGGTTTCCCACAGCTGTTCGGGGTTCATTTCACCAAGACCTTTGTAGCGCTGCAGGGTGTAATTTCTGCCCACGCTCTTCAGCGCCTGTTCCAGCGCGCGATCATCATAGCAATAGGTTACGTTATCGCCCTTCGCCACGCGGTAGAGCGGCGGCATGCCGATGTATACGTGCCCGTCCGTGATCAATTCCTTCATATATCTGAAGAAGAAGGTCAGCAGGATCGCGCGGATGTGCGCGCCGTCCTGATCCGCATCGGACAGAATGATTACCTTATTGTATTTCAGATGCGACAGATCAAAATCCTCGCCGATGCCGGTGCCCAGCGCCGTGATCACCGATCGGAATTCTTCGTTTTGCAGCACCTGATCCAGCCGCTTCTTTTCCACGTTCAGCGGCTTGCCGCGCAGCGGCAGGATCGCCTGAAAGCGCCGGTCGCGCCCCTGCTTTGCGCTGCCGCCTGCGGAATCGCCCTCCACGATGAACAATTCGTTCTGCGCGGCGTTGCGCCCCGTACAGCTTGATAATTTGCCCACCAGCGGCGCGGCGTCCAGCTGATTCTTCGCACGGGCAACCTCGCGCGCCTTGCGCATCGCTTCGCGCACCTTGGCGGCCTTGGCGGCCTTTTCGATGATCAACTGTGCGAACTGCGCGTTTTTCAGATCGTCCAGATAGATGGACATCTGTTCATAGCATACGTTTTCAAATACGGGCTTGATTTCGGTATTGCCCAATCTGCCCTTGGTCTGCCCTTCAAACTGCGGGTTCTTCACGCCGGCGTACACGATCGCCGTCATGCCCTCGCGGAAATCATCGCCCGCCAGATTGTTGTCCTTTTCCTTCAAGAGCCCCGCTCGGCGCGCGTAATCGTTAAACGCGCGGGTGATCGCCGCCTTGAAGCCGGTTTCGTGCGATCCGCCCTCCGCGGTGGGCACGTTGTTAACGAATGAACAGATGTTTTCGGAATAGGAATCCGTATATTGTATCGCCACGCGCACCAGCGTGCCATCCTGCACCTTTTCAAATACGATCGGATCGGTGATCGTGGTTTTATCGGCGTTCAGATACGCCAGAAAATCGGTAAGGCCGCCGTTGTAACAATATTCAAACGTGCGCGCATCGGCGTTCTTGATCCGTTCATCGGTAAACACGAATCGAACGCCCTTGTTCAGATATGCCAGTTCGCGAATGCGCCTGCGCACGGTTTCAGAATTGAATTCCACCGTTTCAAATACGCGCGGGTCGGGCTTGAACTGCACCTGCGTGCCGCGCCTGCGCGTATTGCCCAGCTTTTGCAGCGGCGCAACCGGCCGTCCGGACGTAATTTTATGCGTTTTCGGATCCTCCACGGATTCAAAGCGCTGCTGATAGTGGCTGTAATCCTTGTATACATCCACGATCATCCATTCGGAAAGCGCATTGACGACCGACGCGCCCACGCCGTGCAGGCCGCCGGAATAGGCGTAATTCTTATCGTTGAATTTTCCGCCCGCGTGCAATTGCGTATATACGACCTCCACCGCCGATACGCCCAGCTGCGGATGAATATCCACGGGCACGCCGCGGCCGTTATCGCATACCTCGCAGGAGCCGTCCTTCCGGAGCGTGACTGTGATTTCAGTCGCATAGCCGTTGGATGCCTCGTCAATCGCGTTATCTACAATTTCCCAGATCAAATGATGTAATCCGCGCGCGCCGGTAGAACCGATATACATGCCGGGGCGCATGCGCACAGCGTCCAGCCCCTCCAATACGGTAATATCCGTCGCGGTATATGTCTTTGCCATTTTGTCCTCCAGATACTTTCTTCAGAATATTATACAGCAAATACGTTAATTCTATTTGTAGCGCCAGAATCAAACGCAAAATTACATTTTCATGCATGACAAGCCGCCCGATTTGCATAAAATATGTGTATATGCTATAATATACATAAGATGCATCTGATATGCAGAGCCTGCGCAATACGGAGATAATTATGCAGAACGATTCAAATACCACCATCGCCGATCTGAAGCGGCTGGTGCATGAAATGTGCCTTCGCAAGGGCTGGGGCAAGGAAGGCGTGCAGAACGCCCAGATGGTCGCCATGGCGATGACCGTTGAAATGAGCGAGCTGCTGGAGCATTTCCAATGGCTTCAGCCGGAGGACGTGCAAAAGCTGATGCGCGGCGAAGACCCTGACCGATGCGCCATGATCGCCGAGGAATTTGCCGATGTGATGATGTACGGGATGCAACTGGCGCGCACATTGAACATCGACGTAACCGAACAGGTAATCCGTAAGATCGATATCGTAGATCATCGCCCGCCGAAGGCCTACGACCCGAAACGCTGATTGAACGAGGGATGAACATGAACAGAGATCTGATCCTGATATTGGATTTTGGCGGAAACCAGGCATACTATACGGCGCGCAAGCTGCGCGGCGAACAGTTTTACTGCGAAATTCTTCCGGCGGATACCCCAGCGGAAGAAATCGCCGCGCGTTCGCCCCGCGGCATTCTGATGGCGGGCGGTGAAAGCGCGGATGCGCCCGTTCAGCTCGCCTGCCATGCCGAGGATATGAATATTCCGATTCTCGCGCTGGGCAAATCATCGCAGATCGTGGCGGAGGACGTGGGCGCGGAATCGCTCGGCCCGCAGCTGAGCGGCGGCAAGGAATCCGTACAGTTTTCATCCTGCGCGCTGTTTGAATCGCTCTCCGAAAGCGATCGATTCTTCGATTGCATCAACGGCTACAATCTGCCGGAGGGCTATGCGCCCATCGCGTCCACGCCTTCCGGATTGACGGCAGCTTTCGGAAATCCCGCCCGAAACATTTATTGCCTTCAGTTCTATGTGGAATCCAACGATCCCGACGGACTGATGATCCTTCAGAACTTCGCGGAGCGCATCTGCGGATGTGCGCGCAGTTGGACGGTGGAAAATATCGCGTCGCAGCTGATTGACGACGCGCGCGCGGAGCTGGAAAACGCGAAGGTGCTGATGCCCGTATCCAGCAGCGCGGATACCGCGGTAACGGCGGCGATTTTGAGCCGCGCCATCGGAAACCGCCTCACCTGCCTGTACATCGATACCGGTCTGCATTCCATGGGCGATGCGGAGCGAATCAAGCGCACGTACGCGGATCAGATGAAGCTGAATCTGGTGATCGTAAACGCGGAGGAACGCTTCTTAAAGGCGCTTCGCGGCGTGAGTGATCCTGCGCAGAAGCGCGCGCTGCTGGCAAATGAATTTTCCGCTGCATTTATCGAAGAATACATCCATACCGGCGACAGCGATTGCGTGGCGTTGGGCACGATTTATCCGGATGTGCTGCGCAAGCGCCCACAGGCGCTTTCCGGCCTGATCGACGGCTGCCGCCGTTATACGCCGCTTCAATATCTGTTCAAGGAAGATGTGCGCATGGTAGGGCGCTATCTGGGCGTTCCGGATGAATTGCTCGCGCGAATGAGCTTTTCAAATACAGGGCTTGCCGTGCGCTGCCTGGGCGAAGTCACGGCCGAACGGCTTTCGATCCTTCGCCACGCGGACGCGATCTACTGTGATGAAATCGAAAAGGCGGGCTACAGCCGCAAGATCGCGCAGTATTTCGCCGTGCTGACCGACATCATCACGCCCGGCTGCCACGGAAGCGGCTATGTATGCGCGCTGCGCGCGCTGGGTGCGTCCAACGCGGGCAAAGCGCCCGCCTACAAGCTTCCCTACGATCTGATGGAAGCCATCGTAACGCGCATTACGAGCGAAGTTCCGCAGATCAACCACGTGGTATACGATATTACAGGCCGCCCGACCGCTGCCGTTGAATGGGAGTAATCCAGTTCGGAGGAACACAAATGCTTTTACGACATGCAAAAGATCATGAATTCGTTTCTGCGGAGAACACTTTCGAAGCGATCGATGATAAGAACGGCAAGGTGGTCTGCTCCTGCGCGATTTATACGGCGGAAAACCGCGAACTCTTTCCCATGCGCCCGTTTCGCATCTATCTGGAGCTGAACGGTTCGCAGATTCCGGATGCGCTGCTGGGCGCGGCGGTCGCGCGCGCGAAGGAAATTGCGTGCAGCGCAAATCTGCCCGCGCGAATCTTTACCATGATCGAACCGGACGATCGCGAAGCCCTGCAATCGCTTACCGATTTCGGCTTTAAAGACAACGATGGTTTGATTCGAATGAAGCGCGGCTGTGCGAAGCTCTGCGAGGAAAATCTGCCCATGGGCTGCGTGCTCGTGCGCGATCTGCTGGATGATCCCATGGAACAGAAGTTCTTTCTGGAACGGTACAACCGGCAGTTTGCCGAAGAAAACGATACGGAATGGTTGAAGCAGCTGATCAATACCGAAGGCTTTGAGCGCATATTGATCGTTTCCCCCACCGGCATGGCGGCGGAAGCGCTGATCAACGAAGAAAACGGCGTCGGCTCCGTAATCTGGCTGTACACCTCAAAAAAATGGCGCGGACGCGGCGTTGCAGCTACGGCGCTGAACATCGCCTGCAATGAATTCAACATGCACGGCATTCATACCGCGCATATGGATGTGCAGGCGAAGGTTCCACATCTCGTATCCATATTGGAACGCGCGGGCTTTGCGCAGAGCGAGCTTCTATGCCGCTATCCCGGCATGGATATCGATCCCGAATAAAATAGAAACCCGATCGGCAGAGGATGTATATGCATTCCCTGCCTTTTCTTTGCCGCGCATACGCCGCGCGCGCCCCTCATACGCTGTACAAAAATGTGCGGAGGGATCTCATGCGAGAAAATCTGTTTTCCGGCTGCGGTACGGCGCTTGCAACGCCCTTCAAGGGAAATCGTGTGGATTATGATTGTCTGGAGCAAATGATCGATTGGCAGATTGAATCCGGCGCGGATGCATTGATTCTGCTGGGCACCACCGGCGAGCCTTGCACGATTACCGATTCGGAGCGCAGCGCGATGATCGAATGCGCCGTCGCGCGGTGCGCCGGTCAGATTCCGTTGATCGTAGGAACGGGCAGCAACTGTACGGAAACCGCAAAGGCCTATTCGCGCGAAGCAGCGCGCATGGGCGCGGACGGCGTGCTGGTCGTCGCACCGTATTATAACAAGAGTAGCAACGCCGGATTGATCGAACATTTCCGTTGCATCGCCGATTGCATCGAAATTCCGATGATTTTGTACAATGTGCCCTCCAGAACCGGCTACGCATTGCCGACTTCGGTCGTTTCCACGCTCGCGGAGCATCCGATGATCCGCGGTTTTAAGCAGGCGGATGTTTCGATTTCCGCCAGTATGCACTTGTTTAACGCTGTGCGCGGCAAAATGACCTTGTATTGCGGCAACGATGATCTGATTCTGCCAATGATGGCGATGGGCGCGAGCGGCGCGATTTCGGTCGCGGCAAACATCATCCCGCAGACGATTCACAACCTCACCATCGGCTGTATCCGCGGCGAAATCGAAGCGAGCCGCGATCTGCAATACGCCATCGAACCGCTTTTGCAGGCGCTTTCGACGTGTGTAAATCCCATCCCGATCAAGGCGGCGCTTTCGTTGATGGGCAAATACGAAAACAGCATGCGTGCACCCCTCTATCCCATGGCGGTAGATCAGATGGGGCAGCTGCGCGCCGCGATGGAGGAGCTTAATCTGATTTCGAAAAAGACGGCGTAACAATTGGCCGCTTCGCGCCAGAATTTGCCCAATTTTATTCTAATCTGCGCGGGCGCGCCTGTGCTATAATAGATGCACGATCTTTTTATGGGGCGGCGAGCAGGATGGCGGCAAGGGATATGGACTTTCAGATTATTCAGCATGTTTTCAGAACCAACGGCGTTTTTACCAAACAGCAGTTTCTTGCGGCACATCCGGAATTTCGAAAAGCGGATGTGGACCGCGTAATTCGCGAACTTTGCGCCACAGGACGCCTGAAGCGCTTTGGCACAGGGCGATCCACCTGTTATGATTCGCGCAGATCATAAAAACCGATACCGTACAGCGTAAAAACTGTACGGTATCGGTTTTTTCGTATAAAGCTTCCAACGGAAGCTTCAGGATATTGACAAAGTCAACAGACTGACAGACACTGAGAAACACCGCAAGGCGCGGAGGCAAGCTTGCAAATGAGGGAGTTTAGAAAATCTAAATGACCGAAATTTGCAAGTACAGCCGACAAAGCAAGCAGAAATTTTCACTTTACCAGAAGTGTTTCGGAAAATTTCTGCGGTTGTGGGGTTTGTCAGTGGTCTGAAGCTTCGAACGGGAAATTATTCCTCTTCCTCGTCCTCCGGAAGCTCCGCATCGTGATAAACCGCCTGGGTATCATCATAATCCTCCAGCCAGTCGATCAGCTTCTGCACCTTCTGTACGGATTCTTCGTCCGGAAGCTCCGTCGTAGTGGTGGGAATCAGTTCGCGTTCGGCGGAGAGGAACACACATCCGGCCTCTTCCAGCTTATCGCGCACGGCGGAGAAATCGTTCGGGTCGGTGTAGATCACGGCGACTCCTTCGCCCACTTCTACATCGTCCGCGCCGCAATCCAGCGCCAGCATGGTCAGTTCGTCCTCGTCCATGCCCTTGGAATTGTCGATTTCGATAACGCCCTTGCGTTCGAACTTCCAGGAAACGCATCCGCTCGCGCCCAGAGAGCCGCCGCACTTATCGAAGATATGGCGAATTTCGCTCGCGGTACGATTCAGGTTATCGGTAACGATTTCCACGATCACCGCTACGCCGCACGGCGCATATCCTTCGTAAGTGATTTCCTTATAATTCGCGCCATCGCCTTCGCCAACGGCCTTTTTGATGGAGCGCATGATGTTATCATTGGGCATATTGGCAGCCTTCGCCTTGGCAACAACGTCCTTCAGCTTGCTGTTCAGGTTCGGATCGCCGCTGCCGCCGGTCTTGACGGCGATTACGATTTCACGGCCGATCTTCGTAAAGATTTTGCCCTTTGCCGCATCGGTCTTTGCCTTTTTGTTCTTAATGGTTGACCATTTGTTATGTCCAGACATGGACTATCCCTCCCAGTAACGGTTTGATTATATCATATCACAAAATACTGGCATTCGTCAAGGAAATGGAGTATAATCATTGTGAAAAAGGGGGCGTTTTGCAATGGCAATGATCACTGGGCTGGAAGAAAAGCGCGGAAGATACGAAATCTGGCTGGACGGCACGCTCTGGCTGCGCATTCCCGCGCGCCATTTTGATAAAATGCCGCTGACGGACGGCGAATCCATCGATCCGGAGGCATACTTGGATCGAATCGCCGCCCTGCAAAGCGCGGAATGCTATGAAGCGGGACTCACCATACTGGACAGCGCCGCGCAGACCCGATCCGGCATGGTGCGCGCGCTCCAACGCCGCGGCTACGTGCGCCCCGCCGCCGAGGCCGCCGCGGATCGGCTTGCCGAAATCGGTCTGATCGATGATCAGCGCTATGCCGAACGCATCGCGCAGTCCCACCTGAAAAAGCCCGTCGGCGCATACGCGGTTCGGCAGAAGCTGCGCGCAAAGCAGATTTCGGAGGAAGATATCGATTCCGCCATGGAATGCTTCGATGATGCACAGCAGCAGGCGGCATGTCTTGCCGCCGCGGAAAAGCTGTATCGGAAATACGCCCAACTCCCCCGCCGCGAATCGCGCGCAAAGCTTTCGCAGGCGCTGGCGCGGCGCGGCTTCAGCTGGGATTGCATCGGTTCCGCCGTCGATCACGTACTGAATTGCGAGGATTAGAATCCATTGCAGAAAGGAATTAGCTTTGAACAAGTTAGTAAACAACCACAGCAGATATTCCATCCAAGGTATTGCGGATGATGAAAAAAAGAACGCCCTGCGACGCCTGATGTATGAATTGAATGAAGGGCGTCGTTCGGGAGAGGAAGAAGGCTGGGTATCAGAGGAAGATGTCCGTACTCACTTTCGTACAGAAGTCAGATGAACCATTGGCTCCGATATTCCCAATCACAGTTGCAATTCGGAAAGAGCGATTATATTCGTACCATCTTCCGTAATCTCGATCGATAAACAAGCCTTCAATTCAACAAACGAGCCGACATTTCCTTTCGGTTTTGCCGGCTCGTTTTCATATATCTTTTTTGCTTTATTCCACCGTTACGCTCTTTGCCAGATTGCGGGGCTTATCCACATCCACGCCGCGCATCAGGCTGATGTAATACGCCAGCAGCTGCAGCGGTACGATCGCCAGACTGGGCGTGAAGCACTGCTCCGTTTTGGGCACGTACACGGCAAAATTCACGATATCCTCAATGCTGTAATTGCCGTAGGTCGTAAGTCCCATAAGATATGCTCCACGGCTCTTGACCTCTACCATGTTGCTGCACATCTTTTCCAGCAGATGATCCTGCGTCATCACGCCGATCACCAGAATATCCTTTTCAATCAGGCTGATCGTGCCATGCTTCAATTCGCCAGCGGCATACGCTTCCGAATGGATATAGCTGATTTCCTTCAGCTTCAGGCTGCCCTCCAGACTGATGGCGTAATCCAGCCCGCGCCCGATGAAGAAAACATCGTGGGATTGCGCAAACTTGGATGCGAACCATTGCAGGCGCTCCTTGTTGTCCAGCACATGTTCGATTTGTTCCGGTATGCGTTCCAGCGCGGCGATCAGCTCCTGTTGGCGTTCCGGCGTAATGGTTCCGCGCACGCTGCCCAGCAGGATCGCCAGAATGTCCATCGCAATCAGCTGGCTGCTGTACGCCTTCGTGGTCGCTACTGCGATTTCAGGCCCCGCATAGGTATACATCAGATGATCCGCATCGCGCGCGATGGAGGAACCCACCACGTTCACAACGCCCAGTGTGGGAACGCCCATGCCCTTCGCCATGCGCAGCGCCGCCAGCGAATCCGCCGTTTCGCCGGACTGCGAAATCACGATCAACAATCCGTTCCTGGAAATCTTCGGATTTCGATACCGAAATTCGGAGGCAAGATCCACATCCACCGGCAGATCGGTCAATTCCTCGATCACATATTTGGCGGCGATGCCCGCATGATAGGTGGAACCGCACGCCACGATGTACAGCCGGTCAATGCGCTTCAGAAAATCATCGTCCAATTGCAGCGCGGAACAATCCAACACGCCGTTTTTCACATACGCGTGCAGCGTATCGCGTACCGCCTGCGGCTGTTCATGAATTTCCTTGATCATGAAATGCTCGTAGCCGCCCTTTTCCGCCGCATTCATATCCCATTCGATGATTTTGGATTCCTTCTGCACCTCGTCTCCGTCCAGATTGTAGAAGGTGATGCCGTCGGGGCGCATCCGCGCAAGCTCCAGATCATCCAGATAGTAAATATCGCGCGTGTATTTCAGAATCGCCGGAACATCCGATCCCAGAAACGTTCCATGCTCTGTTTTGCCCAGAATCAGCGGGCTGTCCTTGCGCGCGGCATAGATTTCATCCGGATAATCGCGGAACATGACCGCCAGCGCATAGGATCCGCGGATTCGAATCAGCGCATGGTTGATCGCGTCCACCGGCGTGCCCAGATATTTTTTATAATAATAATCGATCAGCTTGATCGCGACTTCCGTATCCGTCTGGGAATAGAATTCATAGCCCTTGCGCAGCAGCTTATCACGAAGCTCCTGATAGTTTTCGATGATGCCGTTGTGCACGCCCACGATGTTTTCATCATCGCTTACGTGCGGGTGCGCGTTCGTTTCGCTGGGTTCGCCGTGGGTCGCCCAGCGCGTATGCCCGATGCCGCACATGCCCTGAATGGCGCGTCCGCCATCCGTCTTTTCATCCAGAACGGAAAGCCTGCCCTTCGCCTTTACGACGGACAAGCCCTTTTCGCCGCGCACGGCGATGCCCGCCGAATCATAGCCCCTGTATTCCAGCTTTGCAAGGCCGTCCAGCAAAATGGGCGCAGCCTGTTGATTTCCGGTATATCCCACGATTCCGCACATATTGTATACGCTCCTATGTTTTCGTTCGATTGCAATTGCACATTTGAAATGCTGCGGACGCCTGACCCGATCTTTGACCCCACACTCGCCTGCTGGGACGTTCGCTCCTAAGGCAATGCGCCTCCCCACTACTGGCCCTCTCGGTTAGATTTTTTCCGGCAGGTCTTACTTCTAAGGCGCGCCATGCTCGCCGGACTTTTGCCGGTTTACGTGGATCGCTTTGCCCGCGCCTGGCATCGACTTTCAATCGCAGACGCATCCGCAGCAAAACTATTATATGTCAAGCCGGTGTTGTTCGTCAACCATTTTTAGCGGTTGTCTCGAAATGATTTGTATTTTTCATGCATATCGAAAGTAAAAATGCTCCCCCCAAAAACGGGAATTGCCGAAGGATTTCAAAGAATCCGTCAGCAATTCCTCATTAGGGATATTATTTTGCCAGATAATCGTTCACCGTTTTCACAATCGTTTCGGCGGTCAGACCGTAATCCTGCTTCAGGTATTGCAGGGAGCCTACCTGGCCGAAGCGATCCTGTACGCCTACGCGGCGCAGCGGCGGATGCTTATCCATTTCCGCGAGCACCTCTGCGACGGAGCCGCCCAGTCCGCCGATGACGCTATGGTTTTCGCAGGTTACGATCAGGCGCTTGCCCGCCATTTCCTGCAAAATCAGATCGCGATCCAGCGGTTTTACGGTGAACATATCGATCACTTCCGCGGAAACGCCCTGCGCGCTGAGCTGGTCAGCGGCGCGAAGCGTATCCTCCAGCACCGTGCCCATGGAAATAAGCAACACATCGCTGCCGTTTCGGATCACGTTGCCCTTGCCGATTTCAAACGTGGATCCTTCCGCATAGACGGGCATGATGTTCTTGCGCGTCGTGCGGATATAATGCACGCCCTTGCGATCCGCCAGTTCGCGCACCAGCCATTTCAGTTGCACGCCGTCGGCGGGATCGAAAACCTCCACGCCGGGGATCGCGCGTATGATGCTGATATCTTCAAACGTGGTATGCGTGCCGCCGTTCTGCGCGGCGCAAACGCCGGGATCGGAAGCATAGATATTCATCGTGTTGTGCGCGTAAGCGCCTTCCAGAAACAGCTGGTCGGCGATTCTGCGGGAAGCGAAGGGCGCGAACGTATGCGCAAAGGGCACGAAGCCGCGCATGGACAGCCCCGCCGCCACGCCGATCATGTTCGCTTCCATAATGCCGCATTCCACATAGCGCTCCGGATGCGATTTGCGGATGCGCGTAGAGCCGGAAGCGCCGCCCAAGTCTGCCTCCAGAACGATTACCCGCTTGCCTTCATCGATCAATTCTTCCAGCGTCGTGTAAAATACAACGCGCTGTTCGGGCGCTTTTTCAGGAAGTTCACGAAGCAGCTGCCACATTATTGCGCACCTCCTTTGCAGATTTCGTCCAGCGCCGCAAGCGCCTTATCAACCTCCGCAATGTCCGTGGGTTTGAACTTCACAGAATGGTTGTCCACCATATCTTCGAAATATTTCACGCCCTGACCCTTGATGGTGTCCAGCACGATGCATACGGCGGTATCGCGCTTTTCCTTCGCCGCATCGATCGCATCGGAAATCGCCTGTTCATCCGCGCCGTTTACGCAGACGGTGGAGAAGCCAAAGGCTTCCATCTTCTTTGCGATATCGAACGGCTGCATAACGTCCTTCGTATAGCCGTCCAGCTGGCGCTTGTTCCAGTCGATCATCACGATCAGGTGATCCAGCTTATAATTGGCGATGAACTGGAAAGCTTCCCAGCACTGACCTTCGTTCAATTCGCCGTCGCCCACGATGGCATAAACGTATTGATCCTTCTGTTCCAGCTTCAGCGCATATGCCAAACCGGCCGCCACCGAAATCCCCTGCCCCAGCGATCCCGTGGTCGCGTCCACGCCGGGCGTGCGCGTGCGATCCGGATGAGACGGAAAATCCGTTCCGCCTTCGTTCATGGTTTTCAGCGCTTCCTCCGGGAAGTAGCCGAAAACGCTCAGCGCCGAATACAGGCCGGGGCCCGCGTGTCCCTTGGACAGCACCAGATAATCGCGGTCGGGATCCTGCGGATTTTTCGGATCATGGCGCAGCTGCTTTGTATAAAGCACGGACAGCGCTTCGACGATGGATAGCGATCCGCCCAGATGGCCGCCGTTCTTCTGCTTCAATATGCGCAGCACGGTGGAACGAATCTTTGCGGAATTGATTTTCATTTGTTGCAATTCAGCGTTGTTCATAATGACCTCGGTATTCGTTTAAAATTCGTTCTTGAATTCGTACAGATTGATGGCCTCGCCGGAGGGGCCGCGCAGCGAAATGGCGCGCAGGCCGCCCATGGGCGCGCTTTCTTCATTGATGTGATCCGTCAGGAATTCAACGCCCTTTGCGCGCAGTTCTTCCACCGTGCGATCGATATCGCGCACGCCGAGCCCAAAGTGTGCCAGCGCGCCCTTGCAGCCGAAGGAATCTTCATTCTGATCGTTCGGCTGAATCAGTTCCAGACGGGAATCGTTCAGCTTCAGCATCGCATATTCGCCGAAATCACAGGTTTCCTTGCCGATCAGCTTAAAGCCGAATTTATCGCAGTAGAACGAAATGCTCTTCTGGATATCCGGAGTATTGATGCAGAGATGATGAATGCCGTATACGCCGACCATACAAATTCTCCTTTACTTGATAATCAGATTGCGTCCGCCCTTTTCGGAATTGACCGCGACCGCCGCGATCAGCACGATGCCGAATACGACGTTTTCCCACATGGCGTCTACGCCGACGAAGCGCATGCCGGAGGAAATCGCGGTTACGGTGATCACGCCCACCAACGTGCGCAGGCAGCTGCCCTTGCCGCCGGAGAACAGCGTGCCGCCCAGCGCTACGGCGGAAATCGCCTGCATGTACAGCGTGTTGCCCACCGTCGGGTTGCTTCCCTTCAGCTTATAGGCATACATGATGCCGCCGATCGCCGCACCCGTGCTGCACAGCGCGTGCGCCACCATCTTGGTTACATGGATGTTCACGCCCGCAAGGCGCGCCGCCTTTTCATTTGCGCCGACCGTATAGATGCGCTTGCCCACGCAGGTTTTCTTTTCGATGATGTATACAATGACCAGAATCGCCAGCGATATCCAGAGCAGTACGGAAACGCCGAGCACCTTCTTCGTCGCCCAGTTTACCAGATAGCGCTGCTTGAGCGGGATATTGGAAGATCCGCCGCCCGATACGATGATCGCAACCGCCTTGAAAACGCTCTGCGTGCAGAGGGTTACGATGAAGCTGGGCAGCTTCAGATACGCGACCAACGCACCGGTGATCACGCCGATGGCGATGCCGAAGAGCAGCATCATCGGGATGATCCATTGACCGGTTTGCTGGATGTTCATTCCGGTAATGACGCAGGTCGCGGACGCGACCGCGCCGATGGACAGATCAATTCCGCCCGTGTACAGCGCAAAGCCGATGCCCAGCGCCATGGGCAGCAGCGGCGCGAGCACTTCGGTCATATTCTGAATCGAAGTCATCGACAGAAACTTCGGGTTCAGAATATAGAATACCAGAAGTACGAACAGCGCGCTGAAGAGATAGATATTCTGAATCAGAAAAGTTCCGATCTTGCGATCCGGTTTTCTCGTTTTTTCCATAAATCCGTCCTCCTCAAAGCATCAGCTGTACTACGTCGATCTCCGCCGGTTTATTGCCGACGGGGCAATCAAATTCACCGCATACCAGGCCGTCCTTCATCACGATGATGCGGCTGGAAAGTCCCAGACATTCATCCAGCGTATCGCCCATGACCAGTACGGCGCAGCCCTTGGCGGTGATATCGCGCACCAGACCGTAAATATCGCTCTTTGCGCCCACGTCCACGCCGCGGGTGGGATGATCCAGAATCAGAATCGGGCACTGGCTGTCCAGCACGCGCGCGAAGATTACCTTCTGCGCATTGCCGCCGGAAAGCTCCTGTACGCGCTGATCCACGCCGGAGCACTTGATGCCGAGACTCTGAATATAGCCCTTCGCGTTTTCGCGCTGGCGCTTATTGGAAATCAGCCCGCCCTGCGTATTCTTTTCATAGTTGGAAACGGAAATATTTTCATCGATGGGCAGGATGCCGATTATGCCCTCGTCGCGGCGATCTCTCGGCACGGACAGAATGCCCGCCTTGCGCGCCGCCGCGGGCGATGGGAAATTGACTTCCTTCCCCTGCACGATGATCTTGCCGCCGGTTTTTCCCTCATCGCCGCTCAGCACGCCGCAGACCTCTTCCTTGCCGGAACCCTCCACGCCGCACAGGCACAGCACTTCGCCCTTGTGCAGCTTGAAGGATACATCCTTAAACGCACCGAATTTGCACAGGTCGCGCACCTCGAGCAGCACTTCATCCGAAGGCACGGTCTGGCGCGAGGAAACATAGTATTCGCCGTTCGTTTCGCGGCCGACCATCTTCTGATAGAGCGTGTATTCGTCCGCGTCCTTCGTGGGCACTTCCGCCGTGAGCTGGCCATCCTTGAATACGTAAATGCGGTCGGTAATTTCCAGAACCTCCTTCAATCTGTGCGAAATGAAGATTACGGAATTTCCGGCTTCCTTCATGGCGCGCATGCGATCGAACAGCACCTGCATTTCCTCATCGGAAAGAACGGTGGTCGGTTCATCGAGCAGGATGATCGAACCATCCTCGCCGGACTCGGTAACGATATTCAGGCACTTGGTGATTTCCACCATCTGGCGCATGGCGAACGTCAGATCGCGAATCTTCGCGTTAGGCTTGATGTTCGTAAGTCCCATATCCGCAAGCGCCTTTTTCGCCGCCGCGTTCATCCTGCTCCAATTGATCAGTCCCGCCGTTTTGAAGCGGCCCTCGCGGCCCAGATAGATATTCTGCGCCACAGTCAGATTGCTGATCATCGATTGCTCCTGAAACACCATGCCGATGCCGTGGCGGTTTGCGTCCAGCATCGAAGCGGGCTTAAACGGCTTGCCGCGCATTTCCATCGTACCCATGGACGGCGAAATAACGCCGGATATGATCTTCATCAGCGTGGATTTGCCCGCGCCGTTTTCGCCGATCAGACCGATGATCTCTCCGCGCCCGATCGTAATATCGATGCCCTGCAGGACGGTATTCGTTCCGTAAACTTTGCCGACGCCGTGCGTCTGTAAAAGAATTTCACTGTTCACCTGTCCTGCCTCCTTACTTATTGATCATTTTCCGATCGCGGGTGGTCGTCAAAATAACGGCGATAATGATGATAATGCCGAGCACTGCCGGACGATAGTCGGTATTTACCTTGATGATGGTCAGGAAATTGTTCAGCTCCAGATAGATCAGCGTGCCGACGATCGTTTGCAGCATGCCGCCCTTGCCGCCCGACAGCGAAGTGCCGCCGACGACCAGCGCGGTGATGCACGGGAACATCTGATCCTTGCCCAGATCCACGCTGCCGAACTTCAGGCGCACCAGCGCGACGAAGCCCGCAAGGCTCGCCGCCAGCGCGCTCAGTGTGAACACGCCGATTACCACGCGGTCAACATTGATGCCGGACGCGCGCGCCGCGGCTTCGTTATCGCCGATCGCGTATACCGCGCGGCCGAACGACGTATAATTCAGAATTACGCAGCAGATCAGGAAGAACGCGATGGCGATCCATGTGATCACCGGAACGT
>CAKUKP010000064.1 GCA_934663625.1 uncultured Clostridia bacterium | reverse complement strand
TATCGTTGATATCGCCGGTCAGACCCAGAGAGAACTCGGTCATGGGCATCAGCAGCGCGTTTCCGCCGCCGGCCGCAGTACCCTTTACGTTCATGGTCGGGCCGCCGGAGGGCTGACGCAGCGCGCCGCCGGCGTTCTTGCCGATGTAGCCCAGACCTTCGATCAGGCCCAGAGAAACGGTGGATTTGCCCTCGCCGAAGGGGGTGGGCGTAATCGCGGTAACTTCGATGAACTTGCCGTCCGGCTTATCCTTCAGGCGGTTCATGATCTTGATGAAGTCAAGTTTCGGGGTCTTGCCGTAGGGGATGATTTCCTCGGGCAGCAGGCCGAGCTTCTCACGGAAATAATCTACGGAAGGCAGGTTTTTTTCAGCTTCTTCCGCAATTTGCCAATCTTTGTAGATCGTCGGATCGAGCATGGGTATTTCCTCCTCTAAATGAAATCATTGTTAAAACGGGCGTATATCGCATTCGCGCACGTCACTATGTAGCTTCAGCGGATGCCTCGCACCTCAGAACCAAAGATATTCTAGCACAATTATTCAGTCGTGTCAATAAATAACCATCACTTATTAGTTTAAGTTTTGGATACAACGCCCGCAGAATCTCCACAATCGTTGAATCCGGCTATGGACATCTGTGCAATTATCCGCTATAATAAGCCTTGATTATTTTACCATATTCAATAAGGAGTGTCAAGAAATGCTGAATTATAAAGGACTGCGCGCCACGCGCGAACATCTTACCGTGACGGACGCGCAGGTGGACGAACAGATCGACCGCCTGCTTGCGCAGAGTAAAAAAACCGTGCAGATCACCGATCGCCCCGCGCAGGCGGATGATGAAATCATTCTGGATTACGTGGGCGAATGCGACGGCGAATTCTTCGAGGGCGGCACGGCGCAGCGGCAGGCGCTCACGTTGGGCAGCGGCATGTTCATTCCCGGCTTTGAAGAACAGCTGATCGGCTGCGCCATCGGCGAAAAGCGCGATGTGCGCGTCACCTTCCCCACCGAATACCACGCCAAGAATCTGGCGGGCAAGCCCGCCGTCTTTCACTGCACCGTGCACGAAATTCATTTGAAGGAAAAATACGCCGCGGACGATACCTTTGCGCGCGAGGTGGGCGGCTGCGAAACCTTTGAACAGTTCCGGCAGAGCGTGCGCGATTCCATGCAGGCGTATGTGGATCATCAGGCGGACGAGGAAATGCGCGATCAATTGATGAATCAGATCTGCGCAACGCTGGATTACCAGATCACCGATGATCAGTTAAAGCGCGCCGTGGATCAGGCGATGCAGACCTTCTCCGCCCAGCTGGCGCGCCAGAATCTGACCATCGAAATGTACTGCAAGTTCATCGGCGCGACCGAGGCTTCCCTGCGCGAGGACGCGGTTCCCGAAGCGCGCAAGAATATCCTGCGCGCCGTGGCGATCGATCGCATCGCCGAAGCGGAGGGCATCGAAGCCGATGAAGATTCCATGGCGGATATGATGAGCGCCATCATGCAGCAGAATCATCTGACGAAGGAACAGCTTCAGTCCTATGTCACCGATGACTTCATGGCCGCCGTCGCGCGCGGCGTGGTTTCCAACAAAGTGCTGGATCTGATCGTGGAAAACGCCGTGATCGAAGATGTAGAAAAGTAAGTCCATTAAAATGGGAGTGCGCCGCATGAGCGGCGCGCTCCCATTTTTATTATGCTTCCGATTATGCTTCCGCCGATGCCATGATGAAATCATGGAAAGCGGTCTGTTCTGCCGAGAGATATTTTTTCTTGCTGACGAAGTACAGATGGTGCGGCATGGTGCCCTCCAGCGGGAAGGACAACAATTTTCCATCGCGCACAAATTCCCCCACCGCCACTTCGGAAAGCACGGAAATGCCCATGCCTTCTGCGACCAGCTGCTTGATGGTTTCGGTATCATCGATCGCGGTGCCGATTTGCAGCTTCACGCCGGGGATGTGCTGCTTGCACCAGCGCAAAAATTCCTGCTGCAGCGCCGATGTGCTGCTGCGGGTGATCAGCATTTCCTTGCCGAACAGCTCGTTCGGGAACGGCTTGCCCGCCAACGCGCGGAAGCGTTCCTGATTCGGCGTGACCACCACCAGGCTGGATGAATTGTAATGGCGCACGGAATAATCCGAATCCATCACCTTCATATTGCTGAACGCGAACTGGAAACCGCCCGTTTTCAGCTTGCCGGGGATTTCCGAATTGTAGCACACGGTGATGTTGAAAGTCACATCCGGATGTATGTGCTGAAACGCCACGATCTTGCTGGTTAAAAAATACCGGCTGGTGTACGGCGTGGCGACGATGTTGATCGATTTTTCATTCTGATCCGCGCGGGTCAGCGCAAACATGCTGTCGCGGTTCAGCTTCAGCATCTGTTTTGCGTAATAATAAAAGGTCTGCCCGTCCGCGCTCAGCTCCATGCTGCGCGTGGTACGATTCAAAAGCCGCGTACCCAGCTCCGCTTCCAGATTGCGCACATGGATCGTCACCATCGATTGGGAAAGCTGCAGGCGGTTGGCCGCATTCGAAAAGCTCCCCTCATCTACAACGGATACGAACGATTCCAGCTGTTTAAAATCCATATCTGCGGCTCCTTTTTTATAAATATTTTTAATAATTATATCCTATTGCGCGCGAATTGTCAAGTATACGGCATTCAAAAATCGCTTCCGCGACCGGAAGCGATTTTTGTTCAGACAAACTATTGCATTTTCCGTTTCAGATCAGTGATCACCATATCGCCGACCACGGTGCGATCCTCCGCCGAAAACGCCTTGGGGAAATTATCGGAAAACAATATCTGCGCGTTCGGGGGGAATTCCTCATCGCCCTCCCAAACGATCAGGCGGATTTCATAGCCCGGCATGACTTCGATCTGGCAGGATGCATCGCCGCTCTTCAGCGGGATGGCGCGCGTCTTTTCGACGGCGGCCTTGAAGGCTTCGATCCGCGTGCCGAACGTAAACGCCGCTCGGGTCAGGCATCTGCCGGTGAAGGGCTTCAGATACACATCGCCCCACGGCATATCGCGGTACGGCAAAAACGCGCCGCTTCCGGTGGACGCGCAGCCCTCCAGCAGAAAACGAATCATGAAAATCTGCGCCGGTATATTCTGAAGCGCAAACGCATCCGGATTATCGCATTCAATGCGGTATTCCGGCCAGTACAGCCGATAGGTTTCGTACAGCAGCACGACATCGAATCTGCCCGCTGCCGGATCGAATTTCACATCGGTGCGCGCCGCCGCGTCCGTGGGGTTCATCTGCCGGTACAGTTCCAGATAATGCTCAAAGGGCACCATTTCCTTATTGTTTTCCACGTTCAAAAACGATCACCTCATTCCATGCAGGATGGGAACAGCTCCGCATTGGTATGCGGCAGGAAGCACGCCGCCATGAATTCATCCATGTAGCCGGGCGTAGTGCTCAGTTCCACATAGGTCATGGTCTGCGCCAGTTCAAATACCTTGTCGCGCGCCGCATCGGATACCGCCATGGCATAAGCGCCCGCCAGCGAGGAATTGCCGATGTAGGTAAAGCGATCCAGCTCCAAATCCGGGAACATGCCGATGCGCACGGAATTGCGCATGTTGATGCCGCTGCCGATGCCGCCCGCCACATACATGCGTTCGATGCAGGAAACATCCATATCCAGCGATTTCAGCAGCGTGCAGATCGCGGAGAAGATCGCGCCCTTCGCGCGGATGAAATTATCGATGTCCACGGTGTTGATCGTGATATCGCGGCCGGTTTCGGATTCATCGGCGAACGCCAGCACATAGCAATCGAAATCATTCTGATCCTTGCGCACGCGATCGCCCTCGCGCACGAACTGCCCCTTCGCGGAAATGATGCCGCAGCGGAACAGCTCCGCGATGACGTCGATGATGCCCGATCCGCACAGACCCACCGGCTTCTGCCCCGCATCGCCGATGATGGAAAGCGTGGGCTTCATGGTTTCGCGATCGATGGTACACGCCTCGATCGCACCGTCGGTCGCGCGCATACCGCAGGAAATATCGCCGCCCTCGAACGCGGGGCCGGCGCTGCACGCGCAGGACATCATAAAATCGCGGTTTCCGAACACGATTTCGCCGTTCGTGCCCAGATCGATAAACAGGGAAAGCTCATCGGTATTCCAGATCATGCTCATCAGCGCGCCCGCGGTAATATCGCCGCCCACGTAGCTGCCGATGTTGGGCGCCAGCACGATATCCGCTTCCGCGTTCGCGGGCAGCTTCAGATCGCGCGCCTTCAATCCGCTCCACCGGAAGAAGGACGGAATGTACGGCTCGGTGCGCACGGGATCCGCGTCCACGCCCAGCAGCAGATGGTTCATCGTGGTATTGCCCGCGATGCAGAAGGTCAGTATCCGATTCGCCGCAACGCCCGCCTGACGGCACATCGCGCCCAGCAGCGGATCCAGCGTTTCCTTGATGATCGCATCCTGCAGGCGCTTCCGTCCGCCGTCGCGCGCGGATTCGATGATGCGGTTGATCACGTCCGCGCCGTAGCGAATCTGACCGTTGCCCGCGCTGGCGCGCGCCAGCAGCCTGCCGTCCGCGAGGTTCACCAGCACGCCGGTGACCGTCGTGGTGCCGATATCGATGGCGGCGGCGCACATGGGCGCGGGATCGTTCGGCGCGGATACGCTCATCACGGTAAAGCGATCGCCGTCGCGCCGTCCGCATACGCGCAGACTGAAATCATTTTCGCGCAGCGCCTGCGCCAGCTTCACCATCACGGAATAGGGAATTTCCACGAATTCCACGCCGTCCAGCTCCGCCATGACGGCGCGCTCCAGACGCTCGTTATCGGGCATGGTGTCCTCCAGCGTGGGCGCTTCCATGGAAATGGTAAAATCGCAGAAATCATTGATGAACGGAATGCCCGCATCGCGCAGGTTTTCCTGAATGGCGTTGAAAATGCGTACTTCTTCGCCGGTGCTCAGATCGGCGGTTTTCATGCGGGATTTGTACGCGGAGGCGATATCCGGAACCATGACGGTCACATCGCCCGTCACGCGGCTCGCGCACGCCAGCCGCCAGCCCGCAGCGTAATCCTCATCGGTAATGTGACGGGTTTTCGGGGATTCCAGTTCGCCCTCGATCAGGCGAACGCGGCATTTTCCGCAGGAACCGTTTCCGGAACAGGGCGCGTCGATCGCAACGTTCGCCTTGCGCGCCACCTCCAGCAGATTTTCATTTGCGGCGGCGAAGATTTTTACCTCTCCGCCCTCTTCAAAATGGAACACTACCTGAAACATATTGCTTGCTCCTTCGTCCGGCGCGCCGATTCGCCACCGTTTTTTCCCTTTTCTGTATCCATTATACCGCAGAAATGTAAAATCACAACACAATATTTCATAATAGCTGCTTTTTTGATACAAAAATGGACTGCTCAAAAGAGCAGCCCATTGCAGCAACGGCGATTAGCCGCCGATTACGGTCTGATAGTCCGCCGCGGTCGCGATCTGAACGCCGGTGTTGACGAACTTCGCGCCAATGGTCTCATCGAAGGGCGCATCTTCAACTTCTTCGCCCTTGATCAGCTTGACCAGCGTTTCCACGGACTTATAGCCCATGTTGTACATGTTCTGACCGACCGCAACATCCAGCACGCCAGCCTCGAAGAAGGCGGGGGTGGTTTCCGGGAAGATATCCACGGTTACGATCTTGTGGTTTTCGTCGGCGAGCTTCCACGCGTTGGTGTTGGGCATCGCGGTTACGTCTACGGTGTAGGGCCAGCCGCCCGCCATGAACCATGCATCGAATTCTTCGGCATGCGCCTTGGAATAGGCTTCTACGCCTTCGATCGCTTCATCAACGTTGTCGTTGCAGGCGAAGGTGTAAACGCTTTCGATGTTGGAATCCTTGATCGCGTCTTCAAAGCCGCGGATACGGGCTTCGATATCATCTGCGCCGGGGATGCCCGCCAGGATAGCGACCTTTACGCTTTCCAGACCGGAATCCTTGTACAGATCGATCATGTATTCGCCGCAGGTGTAGCCGGCCTTGTAGTTTTCGGTGCCGATGTAGTATTCGCGGTTGGAATTCGGGGAGTCAACATCATAGCATACAACCTTGATGCCGGCGTCGATCGCCGCGTTAATCGCTGCCATCAGCGCGTCGCCCGTAGTGCAGGAGATGGAAATGCCGTCCACATCGCCGCGGGAGATCAGGTTCAGCATGATTTCATTCTGCAGTTCGGCCTCTGCGCGCAGAGGGGACTGCCATTCTACCTTAACGCCCAGGTCTTCGCCCGCCGCGTTCATGCCCTTTTCTACGTCGAGGAATACCACGTTGCCCAGCTGCTGGCCGATCATAACGATCTTGATATCGTCATCCGCTATTGCGGGGGCTGCGATGGCGAGCGCCATCAGCACTGCGAGTACGAGGGTAAGAATCTTCTTCATGGGTTATACCTCCATTTTTTTATCATTATCCGGCACGCGCCGGAATAATTCGAAATTACGCCTTGGATTTGCGAATCTGGTCGATGGAAACCGCCACGATGATTACCGCGCCGATGATCAGCGTCTGGAAGTAGGAATCGACGCTCAGCAGAACCAGCGCGTTGCGCAGAACGCCGATGATCGCCGCGCCGATGATGGTGCCGATTACCGTGCCTTCGCCGCCGGACAGGGAGGATCCGCCGATTACGACGGATGCGATCGCATCCATTTCAAAGCCGGTGCCCGCCGTGGGCTGGGATACGCCCAGCTTGGAAGCGTTCATGATGCCTGCGAACGCCGCGGTTACGCCGCTCAGGATGAAGCACAGTATCTTCAAACGGGTGGTGTTCACGCCGGAGATGCGGGTGGCTTCTTCGTTTCCGCCCATCGCGAAGATTCGGCGGCCCGTGGTGGTCTTATTGCGGAAAACCACGAAAAGCGCCATGATCACAACCAGGCAGTACACCGCCACCGGAATGCCCAGAATGTAGCTCTGACCCAGCCACAGAAACTGCTGGCCCAGACCGGAGATCGGATAGCCGCGCGTGGTGATGTAGCAGATGCCGCGGAAGATCTGCTGCGTGCCCAGCGTCGCAATGTACGGGGGCAGCTTGCAGTATACTACCAGTAGACCGTTCACTACGCCGCACGCCGCGCCGCTCGCGAAGCCCAGCAGGATCGCCAGCACCGTGGGGATTCCCGCCTTGATGGAAAGCGCTGCCACGACGCCCGCCAGACCGTAGATCGCACAGATGGAAATATCGATGCCGCCCAGCATGATTACCATCGAAACGCCCAAACCCGCGATCGCATACGCGGAAAACGCACGCGCAACGTTCATCAGGTTGGTAAAATCCGTAAATGCGGGCTCCGCAATGGTCAGCGCCACGCACATTGCAATGAAAATCGCCAATATCGTCCAGGTGGACGCGTTCGTGCCCTTGAAAATGGACTGTCTTTTCTTCGTCGCTTCCATGATGTTATCTCCTCTCCGTTCAGGAAATCGCCAGTTTCATGATGGATTCCTGGCTGGCGTTTTCGCGGTCGATCTCGCCCTTGATTCTGCCGTCGTGCATGACGTAAATGCGATCGGACATGCCCAGTACTTCAGGCAGTTCGGAAGAAATCATGATGATCGCCACGCCCTGCTTCGCCAGTTCGCACATCAGCGTATGAATTTCCTTCTTCGCGCCGACGTCGATGCCGCGGGTGGGTTCATCCAGAATCAGTACGGACGGATGGTTCGCCATCCATTTGGCGATGACCACCTTCTGCTGGTTGCCGCCGGAGAGGTTCATCACCTTCTGTTCGTTGGACGGCGTTTTAACGCGCAGCTTTCTCACATATTCATCGGACAGCGCGTTTTCGCGCTTTTTGTCGATAAACCAGCCGTTCGCAACGCTGTCCAGCGCGGCGATAGAGGTATTCTGGCGAACGTTCATCTTCAGAATCAGTCCCTGCTCCTTGCGATCCTCCGGCACGAAGCCCAGACCGGCGCGCAGCGCGTCCACGGTGGAATGAATCTGCACGGGCTTTCCGTTTACCAGAATTTCGCCGCTCTCGCGCGGATCGATGCCGAATACCGCGCGCATGACCTCGCTTCGTCCCGCGCCAACCAGTCCGGCAAAGCCCACGATTTCGCCCTTGCGCACGTTGAAGCTTACGTCCTTCAAAAAGCCCTTCGTGGAAAGGTTCTTTACTTCGATCGCGATATCGCCTGCTTCCGCCTTTTCCTTGGCGAAAAGGTTCTGTACGTCGCGACCGACCATGGCGGCGATTACCTGCTGTTCGTCTACATTCTTCGTTTCAAACCGGCACACCATTTCGCCGTCGCGCATGACGGCGATTTCATCCGAAATTTCAAAAATTTCGTTCATGCGGTGCGAAATGAATACGATCGCCACGCCCTCGCCGCGCAGTTTGCGGATGATGTCCATCAGCGTCGCCGTTTCCGTTTCCGTCAGCGATGAAGTGGGTTCATCCATAATGATCATCTTCGCATTGAAGGAAAGCGCCTTCGCGACCTCCACCATCTGCTTCTGCGCGGTGGAAAGCTTGCCCGCGCGGGTATTGGTATCGATGTTCAAACCCACGCGATCCAGCAGCGCGCGCGCCTCGGCGTGCTGCGCCTTATGATCTACGAATATGCCGTTCTTCTTTTCGCGGCCGACGAAGATGTTCTCCGCGATATTTACGTTGTTTAAAACGCTCAGTTCCTGATAGATGATGCTGATGCCCATCTGCTGCGCCGCCAGCGGGCCAGTGATCTGCACGGGTTTGCCGTTTATCCTGATTTCGCCCGCGTCCATGCGGTGTACGCCGGACAGCACCTTCATCAGCGTCGATTTTCCCGCGCCGTTTTCGCCCACCAGCGCCAGAACCTGCCCCGGATATACGCACAGATCGACGTTGTTCAGCGCCAGAACGCCGGGAAATCGCTTCGTGATTCCCTTCATTTCCAGAAAGGGAACGCTTCCATCCCTCATCCGTTATGCACTCCTTCAGTCGTTTATCGTAATATATACAAAAACGAAAACTATCGCATTTATTATTACACGGCATGACCATCTTGTCAAGAACGAATTTGACGTTTTTCCCAAAATAATCTCGATTTTTCTTCCGCACGCCGTAACAAATCGCGATTTCAAATTAATTCGAGGATGAAAATAATTTCCCGAATCCTATTGACGAACCGGCGGATATATTGTAATATTGTATTGAACAAAAATGAATTCGAGGTTGAACATGACACAGCACGGGCAGGAAAACCGGAATATGCGCAGGCATCCGCAAACGCGGTCGGAAAACCTGAAGCTGCTGTTCGATCTGATCAATTCCGGTCAGGAATTGACCCGCGCGGATCTGGCGCGGATCACGGGACTGAGTCCCTCCACGGTCTCTTCGCTGATCGAAGCGCTGATTCGTGAACGTCTGGTTACGGAAACCGGGCTTGCGCGCATGCAGATCGGCGCGGGGCGCAGGCCGTTATTATTGGAGATTCAATCGAACGGGCGGCAGATTCCGGTATTTTCGCTGAGCCGCTGGGGCGTGAACTACGTGCTGTACGATCTGAAATACAACGTGCTGGAGCAGCGCTTCCGTCCCCTGCTGCCGAACGGAAACGGACAGGCGTATCTGGATGTGATCGCCGATATCGCGGATCATCAGGCGGAACTGCTGGATCGCAGGCGCGCGGTGGGACTGTTGATCAGCTATCCGGGCGCGTATCTTCCGGAAGCGGAAAAATACATGCTGACCTCGCTTCAGATTTCATTTGCCAAATCGGCGGTGGATCGGCTGCGGGATCGTGTGGGCATGGATGTTTACATGGGCAATTCTTCGATGAATCTCGCCTATGCGGAAAAGAAGCATCTGGACGCGATCGGCGCGCCGATCGATAATCTGATCTACGTAAACATCTGCGACGGCGTGGGCGCGGGCATCATCAACAACGGCGAAATGTTGGCGCGGGACGAGCGCATCACCGGCGAAATCGGGCACATCACGGTCGTTCCGCAGGGACGCAAATGCGATTGCGGCAACCGCGGCTGTCTGGAACGGTATGTAAACGCAAATGAAATCATTGCCCGCGTACGCGAAGCCGTATCGAAGGACACCAGCGGCGCGCACGGGGTGGCGCTCCGCGCGCTGATGGAAAATCCCACGCTGGATCGCATCGGCAGCGCCTATGATGCGGGCGTGGAATGCGTGGTCGGCGCGATCGACGATATCGCCGAAAAGCTGTTTTCCGGCATCTGCTGCATGGTGGCGATTACGGGCATACGACTGATCGTCATCGGCGGGCTGGAAGCGATGGGCGAAGGGTTCCTGCGCCGTCTGCACAGCTTTACCGAGGGCGAATGTCCCGCGATACTGATGCGCGGCGTGCGCATGATATATTCCGACGTCAGCGCGGACGCGGACAACATCGGTCTGGCACAATACTACATGGACAAAAAATTCTATATCGATGCATAGTTCTATATCGACGCATAGCTATAGACACATAAGTGATCGATGATTAAATGAGGGGACATGCACAGGAGCGAATTTTTCGTCAGGCGCGCTTGCGGAAATCGCAGGAATAGCGGCGCTATTTCAAGATTTTCTCAAGCGATGAATGGCGGAAAAGGCGCCCTGTGCCTGTTCTCCGAATTAATCAGCGATTACTTAAAAAATCACAGGAGGAAACAAACATGAAGGTTCTGGCCATCGGATGCCATCCGGACGATCTGGAAATCGGATGCTACGGCACGCTCGCCAAGTACATCAAGCAGGGACACGACGTAGCGGTTTGCCACGTAGCGAACGGCAATCTGGGACATGTGGAAATCATGCCCGATGAGCTGCGCAAGATTCGCTTTCAGGAAGCGGAAAACGCCGCCAAGGTCATCGGCGCGACCCATTACGCCGTGGACGCGAACGATCTGTACGTCACCGCCGAGGATGATGCGCTGATCACGCGCCTCGCCGCCGTGGTACGCGATGTGCAGCCCGATCTGATCATCACCCATTACGATCATGATTACATGAACGATCATATGCAGACCTATTATGCCGCGCTGCGCGCGTCCTTCGCCGCCAGCCTGCCGCATTTTGATCTGACCGCCACCACCCCCGTCGCCCCCACCTGCCCCATCTATCATATGGATGCGCTGACGGGCACCGGATTCATCCCCACCGAATATGTGGATATTTCCGATACCATTGATCTGAAGCTGGAAGCGCTCGCCTGCCACAAGAGCCAGATCGATTGGATGCTGGAGCACGACAACATCGATTTCCTCGATATGGTCAAAACCTGCAGCCGCGTGCGCGGTTATCAGTGCGGCGCGGATTACGCCGAGGGCTTCCGCGCGAACATCAATTATCTGCGCATGACCACCAAGCGCCTGCTGCCGTAAAATACGGTTGCATATAAACAAGCGATTCATTATTATTAAAAACAGGAGGAAATAAACATGGATATGACCACTACCCTCAAGGGCTCCTATTTCAGCGAAGTCCTGCCCAAGGGCTGGGACATTGAAAAGATCAAGGAATGCGTTTCCAACGATCCCGCCAGCGTATGCGATCGCCAGAGCTTCTGGAACGAAGGCTTTGCGCCCCTGAAGTGCACCAATCTGGAAGAGTTCGGCGCTTACATGGGTCATGAAATCGCCATGCAGATTCGCAAGACCAAGGAAGAAGGCCGCAAGCTGATCCTGATCCTGCCCGTAGGCCCGATGGGCATGTACAAGTGGGCGGTATATTTCCTGAAGGAATGGAATGTGGATTGCAAGCACGTTTACGGCTTCAATATGGATGAATGGTCTGATGCGGAAGGCAACACCCTGCCCGCGTCCGACCCCGCCGCGTTCCAGAACGCCATGACCGAAGCCTTCTATGGCCCGCTCGGTGAACTGACCGTGCCGGTAGAACAGCGCAATTTCGCCACCCGCGAAAATCTGCCGAAGTATCCCGAAAAGATCGCCGCACTGAAGGCGGAAGGCGCAAAGCAGGTGCTGGTATACGGCATCGGCCGCATGTGCCACATCGCTTTCTGGGAGCCGCATTTCGCGCAGGAATACGCGACTGTCGAAGATTGGAAGGCAGCACCCTATCGCATCGGTGCGCGTCTGCATCCGTTCACCATTGAACAGAATGCCATCACGTCCTTCCGCAGCTCCTGGCCGCTGATCCCCTGCTATGCCAACACCATCGGCCCCGCCATCATCTTCAATTCTGATTATGCCATCGGCGGCGCGGACGGCGTGCTGTCCCGCGGTATGCAGTGGCAGGGCATGTCCTTCTGGATGACCCTCCGCTACGGCCCCGTCAAGGAAATCACCTCCAGCTGGATCCCCACGCTGCCCGGCAAGCTGTTCTTCATGGAAGAACTCGCCGGCCCTCTCTGCGCCGACACCAACTAAGCGGGCAGTGCCCGCGGTCAGCTGCTGCCGCGCTGAAAAAGACGAATCCACGCCCCCATAGATTTAAGGGGCGTGGATTCTTTGTTCCTATCCGATTCTGACTTATTCCAAATGCACGCTTTGATGCCCATAAATTCAAGGCATCAAAGCTTACGTTGCAGTTTGGTGAACCTCATCGTTCTCTGACTCACGATGAGAGAAACACAAGGGATTGCAAACCTCGTTTTCCTGGCTCCCTCTGATGAGGGAGCTGGCAAAACCGCAGGTTTTGACTGAGGGAGAGAAACCCTAACGCAGAACCATCTGTAATTCGACATGCGCGTTATTTCCTCTACAAAACACCATTTTATCGCATCTCCGCAAGATTCAGGATTTTCTTTCTCTGCTTCGCCGCATATTGCATCGCTGCGTATGCTCCGCCGAAATCGCGAATCACGCAGGCAATCAGATAATCGGCATGGTCGATCATCCATTGATTGCGCCGCAATATTGCCGCTTTATAATGAACATCTGCAAGTTCGATCGGAACGATAATATCGTCAAAGCAACTTTCATAGTATGCCCGATTTGTATTGATGTCGTTACGCATATAAGGAAGGACGGCGATCAGGCGCATATCCAGCTCCGGATGGCGCCGCTTCGCGTTTCGCACGGCGGACGCGCACATTTGATCAAATTCGCCCATATCGCCGGAATAAAAAACGAACGCTCTGTCATTTGCCAATATGCCGTCCAGCGCCGCTTCAACCCGCTTTTGAATATTGCAATCATATATTTCCCGATGCCCAGCGAACGTACAGGAAATCAATTCAAATCACGCCCATTCCTTATCTATTTCCGTAGTATACGGATATAGATTATTATAATGTCCTGTGTCCGTGAATACAATACATTTGTAAAATTATTTGATGTGCGGGGGATACAGTATGGATCTGGATTACAAGGCAATCGGCAAGCGAATCAAAATCGCCAGAATCAAAGCCGATCTTACGCAGGAAAGGCTTTCGGAATTGGTCGGCATTTCACCAACGCATTTGAGCAATATCGAAACCGGCACCACCCGCGTCAGCCTGACTACCCTCGTCGGAATCGCAAACGCCCTTTCCATCACGAGCGATGATCTGCTCTGCGATAGCGTGATCAAGGCAAAGGTGCAATTTGAACAGGATATCGCACGCGTGCTGGAGGATTGCAGCGAATATGAAATCCGCGTGATCTGCGATCTCGCCGCCGCGGCAAAAGAAACGCTGCGACGCGACGAACGGCTGCGGAAGCTTTGATAGTTTAATAGTTGGTGATGAAAATGATTTCGTATCGTCCATTTTATGAAACATTGAAGCGGTACGGCGTGACAGAATATCAGCTGATCTTCAAGCAGGGCATGTCCGCCAATACGTTGCACCGTATAAAGCACGGTGAAGCGATCAATACCAAAACCATCAATACGCTCTGTGAAATTTTAAATTGTAAGGTAAGCGATATCATCGAATACGTCCCAGACGAATAAACCAAACAAAGCACAGCGCACCGAGTTGCCAACCAACTCGGTGCGCTGTATTACGCTTCAATCTATTCTCATTTGTCGCCGTACCCGCCATAGTTTTTGCAGCTTTAATATATGGCTGCAAAAACGTCGCTTGATTGCGCCCATTCTTGCCGGGCGCAATCAACAGCGCGGAAGCTACTGGGATCAAACGCCCTGCGTTTGGCTCAGCGCGTAAGGTATTCTTTGCCGCCCATGTACATGCGCAGGGCTTCGGGGATGCGTACGCGGCCATCGGCCTGCAGATTGTTTTCAAGGAAGGCAATCAGCATGCGCGGCGGCGCGACGACGGTATTATTCAGGGTATGCGCCAGATACTTCTTGCCATCGGCGCCCTTGACGCGAATGCCCAGACGGCGCGCCTGCGCATCGCCCAGATTGGAGCAGGAGCCGACCTCGAAATACTTCTTCTGGCGGGGCGACCATGCCTCCACATCGCAGCTCTTGACCTTAAGATCGGCCAGATCGCCGCTGCAGCATTCCAGCGTGCGCACCGGAATATCCAGCGTGCGGAAGAAATCGACGGTGTTCTGCCAAAGCTTCTGATACCACATCATGGAATCTTCGGGCTTGCAGACGACGATCATTTCCTGCTTTTCGAACTGATGGATGCGATATACGCCGCGTTCTTCGATGCCGTGCGCGCCGACCTCCTTGCGGAAGCAGGGCGAATAGCTGGTCAGGGTCTGCGGCAGATCCTTTTCATCCAGAATGGTATCGATGAACTTGCCGATCATGCTGTGTTCGCTGGTGCCGATCAGATACAGATCTTCACCCTCGATCTTGTACATCATGTTTTCCATTTCAGAAAAGCTCATCACGCCGTTGACCACCGCGCTGCGGATCATGAACGGCGGCACATAATAGGTAAATCCGCGGTCGATCATGAAATCGCGCGCATAGGACAGAATCGCGGAATGCAGGCGCGCGATATCGCCCTTCAGATAATAGAATCCATTGCCGCTGGTTCTGCGCGCCGCGTCCAGATCGATGCCGTTCAGCTTTTCCATGATGTCCACATGATAGGGCACCTCGAAATCCGGCACGACCGGCTCGCCAAAGCGTTCATTTTCCACGTTTTCGGAATCATCCTTGCCAATCGGCACGGAAGCATCGATGATGTTCGGGATCACCATCATGCGCTTTTTGATTTCCGCCGCCAGTTCTTCTTCCTTCTTTTCCAGATCCAGCAGTTCATCGTTGATCGCGGAAACCTGTTTCTTGGCTTCCTCGGCCTCTTCCTTCTGTCCCTTGCCCATCAGCATGCCGATCTGCTTGGAAATCTTGTTGCGCTGTGCGCGCAGCGCATCGCCGCGCTGCATGGCCTCGCGGTTTTCCTTGTCCAGCGCGATTACCTCGTCCACCAGCACCAGCTTGGCGTCCTGAAACTTCTTTTTGATGTTCTCGCGAACGAGATCGGGATTGGTGCGAATCAGATTAATATCGATCATGAAAAATTCCCTCCTGTGCTTTGCGTATAAAAATAAGCCTCTCATCCCTTTGCTTGGGACGAAAGACTCCGCGTTGCCACCCAAATTGCCGGAATCAGCTTCCGACCACTCGATGCGCGGTAAGGGGCGCAAGCCCTCCGGTTCATCGCCGGACGCGGGAAAAGCGGAAGCGTGCGCGCCTGCCGCCGGATTTCCACCCTCACCGGCTCTCTATGCGCCCGAACATCGCACACATTTTTTCCATACGCTTATTGATTTAATGTAATTATACCGCGCCGCAGTGGATTTGGCAAGTAAAATTTCAACTTGCGGCGCGTTTCGTTCCACCATAGAAACCACAACAGCAGGAATTACGTAGGGGTATTAGCCGATGATACCCCAAAATAAGGACGGTGATATCTACAACAGTAGAAATTACGTAGGGGTTTTAGCCGCGGCATGGTGCGAATTTTACATCCCTATCTACAACAGTAGAAATTACGTAGGGGTATTAGCCCAGATGGCGTGATCACGCAGCACATCATCTACAACAGTAGAAATTACGTAGGGGTTTTAGCCGTCTGCGCTCTCTTGATGCCCTCTGATCTACAACAGTAGAAATTACGTAGGGGTTTTAGCCTAATGTGAATCACATTATTATCCCAATATCTACAACAGTAGAAATTACGTAGGGGTATTAGCCCTTACACAGTCACAATGAACAACTTCATCAGTTGTATTCTGACCATTTGTTACAAAAAACGCATGTACTCTCAAGCAAATACCCCCACAATTGAACGTAGACAAAGCATAAAGACCTCGGTCTGCAAATCCTATTGAACGATCAACAGATCATCGGTATCATGCTTCGCATAACCATAGCGTATTATTTCGCAAGAATTGCTCATTCTAAAAACATATACGCTATCATTCTCATCAAAGGTTTTTAAGTGCGCGCATCCACCCCCGCTTTCCCGAAAATTATACCATTCCCTTTATTATTCTGTCAATGATCGCACCGCCGATTTATACACATAAAATCCCATAGCGTTCACCCCATTTCCAGCACATTTTTCTGCGCATATTCCAACCACTGCTTATTATCCATTTTGAGGTTCACGCTCAGCTTGTCGCCATCCACCTTTATTGAATTTACCGTCCACAGCCCCTTGCGCGCAATATTGTATGCGCCGTTCGCATCGGCGTCCCTCGGCTGCGCGGCGTTCGCCCTGCGGGAATCAAAGAATATCCCCGCTGCATTCCGCACGGGCGAAATCAGATAATCCTCCGCCGTACCGGTTTTGCTGTTGCGCATTTGCAGCGTAAGCCGCAGATAACGCATGAAGTCTTCAAAGAATTTCTTCTCCGTCCGCTGCAATATCGCTTTCTTCAAATCGCATTGTCTATAATCAATCCCGTAATCCTTGAACAGCTGCGCAAACATCTCCGTAGGATAAACGCTCCTGCTCTCCCATTGCTTGTTCCTGTTCTGGCGGGTTTCAATGCGGTCGCCATGCGTGCAAATCGTCCATTCTTGGATATGCGAACTCTTGCTTCGATCCAGCTTACCATAATCCACGGCAAATTCAAACAGATTTTCCGATTCATTGAACCGAATGCCCTTGAATGTGGAGATCATCGCCTTTGCGGCTTCAACGGAAACATATTTTGGATGAATCATATCCGCAAAGCCCGTGGTAGGATCGATCTTGCTGGTAAGCCACGCCGGAACATAGAAGATAATGCCGTTCTGCCCACGCATATCATTATAGGATGTTGTCGGCATCGCCAGCTGATACGCATTCAATACGCTGCCGCTTTCATTCGCCTGCTTTTGCTTATTCACCCAAAAGCTCAATTTATCGCACAGCATCTTTTCAAATTTCTGATATACGGATTTCTCCACAGCGGAACGCGCGTTTTTAAAACCCGCGTTCAGGTTTTCCATTACAATAATCGCATTGTACTTTTCAACCAGTTGACAGATTTTGTGCACCGCCTGGCTTAAATATCCCTCCTTCAGGTTCTTAATGCCCTCAATCGTGCGCCATTTGCGGCGGGCATTTAGCCGTTTTTCCTCCTTTGCCCCCAGCATAGCATGATAATCCGCCTGATGGGTTACGCCGTCCTGTTGATCTGCAATGACGTTCAATGAATCCTGCTCCACGATACGTCCATCCCGATCGATCACGCTGTAATACAGCAAATTGCGCTCGCCGCGATCGATGCCGATGATGTACAGCTGATCGGAATTGCACAGTGCCCGATTGACATCATCGTTCAGCCGCTTTTGCAATGTCTTTGCATTTTCAGCGGAAGCTTTAAAGTTCAAAGCAATCGGCATATGCAATTCAAAATGATCATAGGTGTAGCGCCTGTCCTTGATCAGTTCATAGGCAAATGTACTCGTTTTCTTTGGATTCAAGGGGTTTTTGTTCTTCAAAGGCACATTTGCCGGATGATGCGCCGTATCCCGCACGTTCAGGCTCGCCGGACGCATGAATATCTGCGCGCCGCCCTGCAAACGGATGTTTCCAGCCGTACTCTCATCGAATATCGCCTTGAAGTAAATTGTATGCAGATTGGGGCTTCCGTGGCTGTATTCCGAAAAATCCTTTGAATAGATTTCAAACAGATAGCCCATTCCGCATTCCACCATGGATAGCAGTCCATTGAAATTCACCGTTTCTTTGCCGAGTTCATAACAAGCGCACTGCGTATCATGGTAAAACTCGCCGATGTCCGCATATTCTGCCGTCGGCTTCCAATGGCTTTCCAGATCGAAGCTGCGCGTCGCTTCATTTCGCGAAATACCCATTTTGAAATAATCGATCAACTGCACAAGCGATTTCCGGAACAGTTCCGGATTCTGTTTTCCAAAATCAGATTTAAAATAGCCTTTGTCGTATACATCAATGATTTCTTGCGTCGGTGGACAAAGGGATACACAATAAAACAACCAAATATGGACTGCCAACCTACTGAAAAAACCGCCCTAATGAGACACAGGGCGGTTTTTTCATGGGCAGAGGAAGGAGGTATCCCTACAAGCGGGGCTTGACTGCAACAAGTCAGGCCCTTTTTTCATGCCATCAAATAAGAAGGAGGAAATGCGAATGGCCGATGAAAAAGCAAAAATCGTAA
>CAKUKP010000063.1 GCA_934663625.1 uncultured Clostridia bacterium | reverse complement strand
GCTGTGCTGCGCCGCTTCGGCGTGGCGGAAATCTGGATGTACGGCATCGCCTTCTGCGATAAAAGGTGCCGCGTCGTTGCAAAGCGCGGGGAAGCGGCGGATGATCTGTATTAATTTGCAGCGTGGAACGATCGCAAAACATAACCTTCATGCGCGAACCATAACTTGCATTCCCTTTGCGCCGGTGCTATAATGCACTTTGACGAAAATATGACATGCGTCAAGCCGAAGCGGAAGTACAGAACGCAAGACGCTTCGACGGTTCAAAGGGGATAGAGATTTATGATGAAGAAAATAGTCTGCGCCGGACTGATCGCTGCGCTGCTTTGCACCTGCGCGCTGGCGGAGGCCTGCTTCGGCGATTTTGCCACGCAGGATTTATTCGGCAATCTGGCGACGGATTCCGAATTTTCCAATTACGATGTCACCATGGTGTATGTGTGGGCGACGTGGTGCGATTACTGCCAGACCGAAATGCCGGAACTGGAATACGTATATCGCAATTTGCCCGCCAACGCGAATCTGGTTACGTTCTGCTATGACGGGCTGGATGAAATGGATACCGCGCTGGAAATGGCGGGCAGCGAACCGTTTAAAACGCTGTTGATTACGCAGGAGATCTACGATCGATTCCTGTATCAGGCCTACGCCTTTCCCACCACGTTCTTCGTGGATTGCTGGGGCAATATGATCGGCCAGCCGATCGTCGGCGTGCCCTCCGCCACCGATTCCGCCAGCGTATATCTGGAATCGATCAATGAATTGCTGAATGAATATGCGTGATGAAGCGCATAAATAGGGAGCCGTGAAATAACGCGACGTCGTTTTTTCACGGCTCCTTTTGTCTACCTCTCCGCCTTGAATATCCGCTGGGTCAGCTCCTGCGCCGTGGGGGTGGCGGCGAGACCGCCTTTGGCGGTTTCGCGCAGGTCACTGGGCAGGGCGCAGCCTACCTCGCGCATGGCGGCGATCACTTCATCGGGCGGGATTACGCTTTGGATGCCCGCCAGCGCCATTTCGGCTGCGCAGATGGCGTTCATCACGCCGCCCGCGTTGCGCTTCACGCAGGGCACCTCCACCAGCCCCGCCACGGGATCGCATACCAGCCCCAGCTGATTTTTGATGGCGATGGCGGCGGCGTGGATCGCCATATCCGGCGAACCGCCCGCCATTTGCACGATCGCGGCGGCCGCCATCGCCGACGCGCTGCCGCATTCCGCCTGGCATCCGCCCTCCGCGCCGGATATGCTGGCCTGATTCGCGATCACCATGCCGACGCCGCCCGCCGCCATCAGCGCGAGCACCGCCTGCGCGCGCGAAACGCCGCGCTGCCGCATCATGGTGATCACCGCGCCCGGCAGAATGCCGCAGCTGCCCGCCGTGGGGCTGGCGACGATTTTGCCCATCGCGGCGTTGCATTCCGCCACGGATATGGCGGTGGCGATCGCCTGCGTGGCGAACGTGCCGGATACGCCGCCCGTGCGCGCGTATTGATTCATTTTATAGCCGTTTCCGCCGGTCAACCCGCTGGTGGAGCGGATATCGGGCGCGGCGCCGGTTTCCGCCGCCTGTTCCATGATTGAAAGCTGCGCGTCCATTTCCTGTAATAACGCATCTTCCGTTCGTTCCATCTGAAGGCTTTGATCGCGCAGCACGATTTCGCCAATGGAAGCGCCCGCGGACTGCGCTTCCTCCGCCAGCTGCGCAAGCGATGTATATTTCAGCATATTCCGCATTTCCTCCTAATTGGCGTGCAGATAAACCACGTGGTGCACATTCGGCAGCGCCCGCAGCAGAATCAGCAGTTCTTCGCAGATATCGCCGTCCACCTCGATGGTCATGATCGCCAGATTGCCCTTTTCGGGGCGCGTCAGCTTGAAATTGCCGATGTTCACGCGGAACGCCGCCAGCGCCTGCGTCACCCCCGCGATTACGCCGTAGGTATCCTGATGGGGGATGATCAGCGTATTGTGCTGGCCGGTAAACGCGCTCTCCATGCCGTTCAGCCGCGTGATCAGTATATTGCCCCCGCCCACGGAAGCGCCTTCGATTTCTACCGTCGTTCTATCCGCCGCCTGAAGCCAGACCACCGCCGTGTTCGGATGCGCGGATGGCAGCCGCACCGTGCGGAAGCTGTATTCCAGATGCCGTTCCGCCGCGATTTCCAGGCTGTGCGGCAGGCGCGCGTCGTCCGGCTTGATGCCCAGTATGCCCGCGATCAGCGCGCGATCCGTGCCGTGCCCGCGATAGGTTTCCGCAAAGCTGCCCGCCAGATCGATCTTCGCGCGTACCGGCTCCTGCGCGAGAATCTTGCGCGCTACATAGCCGATCTTCGCCGCGCCCGCCGTATGGCTGCTGGAAGGCCCGATCATTACCGGACCGATGATATCAAATACGTTCATGCGCCGCCTCCTGTATCGCCGTTTGCCGCGGGTTCATCCGCCATCGGCTGGTGCAGCTGCATGTGCAGCTGCGCGCGTTCATCGTCGGTCATATTCAGATAATCCGAAGCGCCGATGTGCTCGGCATCGGGCGCTTCATGAAGATAATGCTGATGAAAACGGGTTTCGCGCAGATCGTTTTTCGGCTGGGGAATGCGATCCATCTGGCGCAGACTGGCGCTGCCGCTGTCGCCGATCAGCACCACATCATTCAGCCGGCAGCCTGCGGCGTTCAGCGCATCGGAATAGCGCTGGGCGCTGTCGAAATCATATTGCTCCGGTTCGGCGATCTCCGCGCCGGTGAATTGCAGGATGATCGCGAAATGCGCGTTCGTGGAGATCATATCGTTCATCGCGTCGCGCAGAATCGTCGCTTCGCCCCACGCGCGGGACGGCGCGATTTCGCGCTGATAGATTACGCGCCCGTGCTTATCCAGGCAGAGCTGCACGGCGCTGGGCGAAGCAACGCGGCGGTACAGGCCGCAGCCGTACATCAGCGCGGAAAACAGATTGTGAATGTATACGTTGTCCGCCTGACGGATGCTGTCCACATCCCGCATGATATCGCCCAGCATGCACAGCCATTCCGCCGTGCGGCGGCTCACGCCGCAGCCGGTCAGTTCCTGCAATTCGGCGTGCAGAACCCCGCCCACGCTGCCGAAACGATCGATCAGCGCGTGCGCCTGATCGTTCATATCGATGCGCGGTACGGCGTAGTACAGCAGATATTCGATGATTTCATGATCCTTCAGCGTTTCGATGCCGTTCAGACGAATGCGCAATCGCAGCCGTTCGCGGCGGCCCACGTGCAGATCATATTCCTGATATTCCAGATATTGCATGAATCAGTCCGTCAGCGTGATGTTTTCACGCCCAAATACATCGTAGGATTGTTCGATCACATTCTTTGCTGCGGCGCTGACCGGCGCGGATTTCGCGCCCTGCTGCCGCATGACAAACCGGATGGGCGCGCCGAAGCATTCCGAAAGTATGCGTTCCACCAGCGCGCGCTTTTCCGCGTTTTCCAATACGCGGCATGCCATGATTTCGCGGCTTCCGTATTCGGCGGTCAACACGCCGTCCTTCAATCCGGCAAAGGTGAGCTTCGCCATCATTCTGCCCGCGCCCGCGTTTTCCCTGCCGATTCGCTCCACCGCGTCCAGATACGCCTGCGGCGGCGCTTCGGCGGGAACGTTCGGGGCGGTTTTTGGCTCCGTGCGCGCTTCGGGCGCCTGCGCGGGCTTAGCTTCCGGCGCGGGCGCAGCCGCTGCGGCACGCGGAACGCCGTTTTTCAGCAGCGCTTCGATGCGCGATATGCGCTCCGCATCCGCCGCGTCCGTCTCGTGCTCCGGATGGCACGCGCGCACAGCGTTCAATTCCAACAGCGTGCGCGGCTGGGTCACGTACTTCATTTCCGATTCCACGCGCATGAAAAGCTCCATCGCGCGCATCAGTTGATTTTGGTCCGCCCGCGCCGCCTGATCGGCAAAGCGTACCGCGTCCTCCTGCGTAACCTCCAGCAGATTTTGCACATCCTCGCCCGCGATCTGCGCGAGCAGCACGCCGCGCAGGTGCGCCGCCGCGTCCAGCGCGAATACGCGCGGATCGCTGCCGCGGCGAATGGCGGTATCGATGTGCGCGATCGCGCCGTGCGCATCGTAGGCGATGATGCTATCGATGAATTCAAACATGAATTCGCGCCCCGCCGTACCCAGCACATCGCGCGCCAGATCGCCCCGCACAACGCCGTCCGTGAACGACAGGCATACGTCCAGAAGCGATAGCGCGTCGCGCATCGCGCCCTCCGCCGCGCGGGCGATTTCATTCAGCGCGTCCCCGTCCGCCTCGCGCCCGATGCCGTGCAGCACGGTGCGCAGACGTTCGATGATCGTATCGACCGATATGCGCTTGAAATCAAAGCGCTGGCAGCGGGAGAGGATCGTGGCGGGCAGTTTTTGCGGTTCGGTGGTCGCCAGAATGAAAACCGCGTGCTCCGGCGGCTCCTCCAGCGTTTTTAAAAGCGCGTTGAAAGCGCCGCTGGACAGCATGTGTACTTCGTCGATGATGTATACCTTGTATTTCGTCAGCGTGGGCGGATATTTGATCTTATCGCGCAGCTCGCGGATTTCATCCACGCCGTTGTTCGAAGCCGCGTCGATTTCCATTACGTCCATGCAGGTTTCGTTTTTCAGCGTGCGGCAGATTTCGCATTCGCCGCAGGGATCGCCGTCCTTCGGGTGCAGGCAGTTGATCGCGCGGGAAAGCACCTTCGCCGCCGTGGTTTTGCCCGTGCCGCGCGTGCCGCAGAAAAGATAGGCGTGGGCGATGCGTCCGCTTTCTACCTGCCTGCGCAGCGTGCGCACGATTGCATCCTGCCCCACGATTTCGGAAAATGTATCCGGCCGCCATGCGCGATACAATGCCTGATAGCTCATCTGAAAACCTCCTGCCCCAATATGCTTCTATTTTACCGCATTTTGCGCAATAAGGAAAGCCCCTGATTAAATTCGCAATATTTTGTCAATCGGGGATAAAAATGTGGTATACTTACAGTTGGAGAACAGCATTACCACGAAGGATGAACGATATGGATATGAAGAAAATCAGAATCATCAATACCGGCGGCACGTTTTCATCGCGTCCGAGCGAAAAGGGACTGGTGCCGGAGCTGACCGGCCGCGATATATCGCATCTGCTGGATGAATTTTCGGATTCCGTTTCGGCGGAAATTCAGGATTACTGTGCGCTGGACAGCGCCAATATTCTGCCCTCGGACTGGCACAATCTGGCGGAAAGCATCGCCTCCTGCGCCCATGAATGCGATGGCGTGGTGATCATCCACGGCACGGATACCATGGCGTACACGGCGTCCATGCTTTCATTTATGCTGCTGAACATTCCGATTCCCGTGGTGATGACCGGCAGCCAGATGCCGCTGGGCGTGCCGATGAGCGACGCCGAGGACAATTTCCGCTGCGCCATGTGGATGGCGATGCGCGGCGCGGGCGGCGTATACATCGCGTTCAACCGCAAGATTCTGCTGGGATGCCGCACATCGAAGGTGCGCACGATCAGCTTCGATGCGTTCGAAAGCATCAATTATCCTGCCGTCGGCGAGGTAAACGCGTTCGGCCTTCATCTGCGATCCATGGATCGGCGCGCCGGTCTGCCCTTTGCGCCGGATACCCGCTATTCCGATCGAATCGCCGTGCTCAAGCTGTTTCCCGGCATGCCGCTGGATATTTTCCGCCTGCTGCGCGATCGTGGCTATGAGGGCATCTATGTCGAGGGCTTCGGTTTGGGCGGCGTGCCGTTCCGCAAGCACGATATGACCGCCGAAATCCGCAAGGCTTCCGATGAGGGTCTGCCCATACTGGTGGGCAGCCAGTGCCGGTACGAGGGCAGCAATCTGACCGTCTATGAAACGGGGCGGCGCATACTGGATTGTGGCGGCATTCCGGTGCACGATATGACGCAGGAATCCGTCGTCGCCAAGCTGATGTGGTGTCTGGGGCAGACCAAACGCCGCGATGATGTATGCCGCATCTTCTCCCAAAACATCTGCGATGAGATCACGCTGGGGTGATGCATTTACAAACAAACGCCGCGCAGAAACATTCTTACGTTTCTGCGCGGCGTTTGTATGTCATTTTTCGTATCCGTCGATCACGTCCATCACCGGAATGCCGAGATTTCCAAGCTTTTCGCGAACGGACGCGTAGAGCGGAACGCAGTCGAGCGCATCCGCGGTGTGCGCGTCCACGCCGATGATCGAACGGACGCGGTACTGCGCGGCGACATTCCAGAATTGCGGGCTGCAATAGCCGATATAGCCCCGCGCCCAAGCGGTTTCAAGGCGCTTATGCCCCAGCAGATTGTATTCCAGCGGCAGGTTCAGCCGCTGTGCGGCTTCGCAGATCGCGCGGCACATCTCATCGGCGGCGGAATCAAACTCCGCATAGCGATGCAGCGCCAGATCGGGGTGCGCAAGGTAGGTAAACAGGCCGCTTTCCATGCCGTAAATCGTGGCCTGCGCGTACCGCTCCAGATCGCGCGGACGGGCAGATTGACCAAAATAGAAGCCGTTGTTTTCATCGGTCGTATCGTAATGGTTGCCCAGAATCACATAATCCAGCTCGCGATCGTGCTTCGTGCGCTCCAGCCAGTCGAAATAGGCGGGGAAGGCTTCGCATTCCAGACCGATCATGATGCGAATTCGATCCGCGTATTTATCGCGCAGGCGGCGCAGCGTATCGATGTAATTGTCCAGCTCGCCGACCGTCATGCGAATGCCGGATACGAAATCCGTCGCATACGGCCACGGCGTGTGATCCGCGAAGCCCAGGCAATCGTAGCCCTGATCGATGGCGCGCAGAATGTATTCCTCCTCTGTGCCCTCGGCGTGATGGCAGCGGTAGGTGTGCGAATGAAAATTGGCAAGGTAAACATCGGGAAGCAGGGGATTCATGGCGGTACCTCCAACCTTAGTATGTACTCATTATACGCCACAAAAATGATGGGGCGATTAAGTCTGCTTTATGGAAACGCATACTTGCAATTCGCGTCTTGCGCAATGGCGGGAAACGATATATAATGTAGCCAAATCAAAAATGGGAGAATAAACATATGAAGATTGTTGTGCTGGATGGATATGCCGCCAACCCCGGTGATCTGAGCTGGGACGCGGTTCGCGGCGATCATGAATTTGTATTGTACGATCGCACCGCACCGGAGGATACCGCCGCGCGCATCGCGGATGCGGATATTGTGCTCACCAATAAAGTGATTCTGAACCGCGAATTGATTCAGAATGCAAAGAATCTCAAATACATCGGCGTACTGGCGACGGGCTACAACGTGGTGGATACCGCCGCGGCGCGCGAATGCAATGTAATCGTGACGAACATTCCCGCCTACAGCACCGATTCCGTGGCGCAGATGGTGTTTGCGCTGCTGCTGGAAATCTGCCATCACGTCGGCCATCACAGCGAACGCGTGCGCGCGGGCGCATGGTCTGCCTGTCCGGATTTCTGCTTCTGGGATTATCCGCTGATCGAACTGGCGGGCAAAACGATGGGCATCATCGGCTACGGCAGAATCGGTCATCGCGTGGCGGAAATCGCCCGCTGCTTCGGTATGCGCGTGATCGCGTGGACGCGCACGCCCCGCGACCCCGAATGCGTATCGCTGGATGAACTGCTGGCGCAGAGCGATGTGATTTCGCTGCACTGCCCGCTGTTCCCCGAAACGAAAAATCTGATCCGCCGCGAAACCATCGAAAAGATGAAGGACGGCGTGATCATCATCAATACCTCGCGCGGCCCCGTGGTAAACGATGCCGATCTGCGCGATGCGCTGTTGTCCGGCAAGGTATATGCGGCGGGCGCGGATGTGGCGTCGGTGGAGCCGCTGCCCGCGGATAATCCGCTGATGGGGCTGGAAAACATGTTCTATACGCCGCACATCGCGTGGGCGACCTACGAAGCGCGCTGCCGTCTGATGGACATCGCGGCGAAGAACATTCAGGCGTTCGTATCGGGCGCGCCGATCAACGTGGTGAACTGAAGTATGCGTCATTTCGAAGGGATTCCGAAGCTTTAGCATCGGAGCCCTTTCTTTTTTTGCGCCATGCTGCATACAATGCCATCAGTAAGTATCGGGGGGAATGAAGATGCAGGAAGGATCCGGCGCGCACAGCTTTACTTTGAAGGATCGCGCCCATGCGGAGATCACCGGCGTTACGGATGTGGATTGCTTTAACGATCAGGCGGTGGTGCTGATTACGCAGCTGGGCGCGATGACCATCACGGGCAGCAATCTGAACATTTCGCATCTGAGCCAGCAGGAGGGCAAGCTGATCGTAGACGGCGAATTTGATTCCATCGAATATTCCGCGAAGCCGCGCGAGAAAAAGGGCGGGCTGTTTTCGCGGCTGACGCGCTGAATGCTGTTCGCAACGGTGGGGCAGCTGCCGAAGCTTATGCTGATGGCGGCGGCAGGGGCGATCGTGGGCTGCGTGTACCTTCTTTTGCGCTTCGTGCGCGGGCGCATCTGCGCGGGGTTCTGGCTGGGGCTGATCTGCGATCTGATCTTCGGTGCGGCGGCGGCGGTAATCCTGTGCGCAGGTCTGGTGATTTCGGATGGCGGCCGTGTACGCGCGTATCAGCTGGCGGGCGCCGGCGCGGGATTTCTGGCGGCGATGGCGGGGTTCGCGCCGGCGATGCGCGCGATTGTGACCAGAATATGCGCGAAATTGTGCGAAATCCGTAAAAAACGTTGGTTTCTTGTCTTGTTTCGATAAAGGAAACCGAGGCGCGCACAACGAAATTATTAACACACAGATTATCAAACGTTCGATGGAAAGGGGGCGGAGCAATGCAGCGCAGAATCCGCGTTCGGCCGCGCTTTTTTTTACTGATTCTGATGGTGATGCTGATCTGCTTCGCCGTAAGCTTTGCCGTGGCGCAGTCGCGCTACAGTCAGGCCAGCGGGCGCGTGTCCGCGCTGACGGAGCAGCGCAACGAACTGATGTCCCGCCAGAGCGATTTGAACGATCAGCTCGCCTATGTAAAGACCGACGATTACGTGATTCGCGTCGCGAGGGACGAACTGAGCCTGATCATGCCCGGCGAATATCGATACGTGGCCAGCTAGGCAATGCGAATTATAAACGAGCCGCCAAACCGAATGAATACGGTTTGGCGGCTGTCATTTATGCTTTCGATGGGTTTCAGATTTCGATGATCGTATCCTTGCAGCCATCGGCAGAGAGCCGAACGTTTACCGGCGTTTTGCTGCCATCGTGGCGGATTACCGCCAGCAAACGTCCGCGATATGCGCGAATTCGGGTATCGTAGAAGTTTTCCGTGGAAAGGGGATCGGCGCTGCCAAAGCCCTGCAGCGTGCCGCCGCCTTCCACCTGTATGCATACCTGCTTGGCGGATGCAGAATTCAATACGCCGTTCGCATCGCAGATGCTGATTTCAACAGTGGTAATTTCCCGATGCCGATTTGCAAGCTCGCGCGGATCGACCCAGGCGCGAATCATGCTTTCATCCAGCGCGGTTTGCAGGATGAAGCATTCGCCGTTGCTGTCTACCGCCTTGATTTCGCCGGGTTCATAAACAGTGTCAAAGAGAGCGACGTAAGCAAAATCCTTTCCGGGCTTCTGCTTTCCGACGGATTTCCCGTTTATGAACAGTTCCACTTCGTCCGCGCGGCTGAACACTTCAACCTGGATGGGCTTTCCTTCGTAGCCCGCCCAGTTCCAGCGTGCTTCCGCATCGGAAATCCATGTCCAGTTGCCAACGTGCAGGGGTTTTCCATAAAACTGCGGCGGTCGGACTGCGATATAGGGCGCGGTGCGGTTGCGCCATACGATTTCGCGCCAATATCCGATGGGCAGTTCATCGCCAATCAGGTCAAACGCGCCGACATAGGCGGTTTTCCACGGCCAGTTTCCGTAGAATTCGGTCGATCCCTTGGGATTTTCTGTGTGATAAACATCGCCGATTCCGGCTTCGCCCAGATAATCCCACGCAGTCCAGCAGAAATCGCCCACAACGTAGGGAACGCGTTCGATGATTTCCCAATTGCGCGCCAGATAACGGGGATAGGTTTCGGATCCGAACATCACGCGATTCGGATAGCGCGTATGATCAATTTCGTACAGACCGGTTGCGTAGTTCAAGCCGGTAATATCCGCCTGCGCAAGTACCTCCTCCGTAATTGCAGAAGACTTCGGATGCATCCAGAGCGCGTCCAACTGATCTGCCATTTGATTCATGGTGGAATTGACCTCGCGCTCTTCCTGAGCATCAGCGCAATCTTTCTGATGGTTCGCCGCTGCGGCTTCCGCGCCCCATTTTTGCAGATCTGCGATGATTTCACCCATCATCGGCATCATTGGCATAATGGGGTTCATGGACAGGGTGGCAAAGCGGGTTTTATCCAGAGCATGTACCTTCTGACAGAGCCTGCGCGCCCAGTCCTTTCCATCCGGCGTATCCAATTCCTGAATTTCATTGCCCACGCCATAGAATACCACGCAGGGATGATTGTAATCGCGCAGAATCAGATTCGTCAGATCGCGCTCCCAGTTAGCCTCAAAATCAAAGGTATAATCGAAAGCCACCTTTGCTGTCGTCCAGCTGTCGCACAGTTCATCGTACACCAGCATACCAATTCGATCGCAGATTTCCAGCACATCGCGGCAGAAGGGATGCGCGCCCGTGCGGACGGCGTTGTAGCCCGCCTTCTGCAATCTGCGCAGGCGACGTTCCTCGCATTCATAGAAGGTCGCCGCGCCGACCACGCCGTTATCGTGGTGCAGGCAACCACCCTTGAGCTTGATCGTCTTTCCGTTCAGGCGCAGCCCGTGTACCGCGTCCAACTGGAACCGGCGGATACCGAAGGTGGTTTCCGCGGTATCTACGATGGCTTCACCCTCCAGTATCGTTGTGCGGCAGGTGTAGAGGTACGGATTTTCCAAATCCCAGACGATGGGATCGATCAGGTTCAGCTTCTGATGAACTTCCTTACAGCCGCCCTTCTGCATCGTGAGCGGCGCGCTGTCGGATGCCACAAGCTTGCCATCGCGATCCAGCAATTCATTGCGCACGCGCACGCAGCGCTTCTTTGCACCGATATATTCCACGGGCGTCGTGATTTCGATCAGTGCGTAGCCATCCTCAAGCGTTTCCGTCCTCACACGCACGCCTTCACATTTTACGTGCAGCGGATCGCCCTTCAGAATGTGTACATTCCGATAGATGCCGCCGCCGGAATACCAGCGGCTGCTCTCGCAGCCGTTGCGCACGACCACCTTCAGCTGATTCGGACGATCAAAAACCACGTAATCCGTGATATCAACATAGTAATTGGTATAGCCGTTCATGCAGCGGCCGACGTACTGTTCGTTTAAATAGATAAACGCAAACTGGAATATGGATTCGAATTCCAGCCAGATTGCCTTACCTTCATCCTCCGCCGGAAGCGTGAATTCCTTCGTGTAGTAAACGTTTTTCGGCTCCCAGAAGCCCGTGCATGCGCCCGCGAAGAAATCCTTGCGCGGGGTTTCGATCATTGCATCGTGCGGGAGCATAACCGGCTTTGGCGGTGTAAAATTTTCCGCGCCCGCGGTTGAATTGAAGAGCAAGCTCAGCGTCGTAGCGGAGCCTTCCGCAAACATCCAGTTATCGTTGAAAAGCTTTTTTTTCATGTTGTCACCTCAAATTCGGCCTGAATGATTTCAGCCGTGCTGGGTCTGGTACCGCTCGTTTGCGAGCTTGATCACGCGGCGCTTTTGGCGCAGCGCATCGATCTTCCCCTGATTGGATGAAAACGCCAGCACTGCCAGCAGAAATACACCCTGCACAATATCGCGCACCGTGGAATTCAGCCCCATGGAAACAAGACCGAAGATCAGCATCTGCATGGTCAGCGTGCCAATAATGATACCGAACAGGAAATTGCAATAGCGCATCAGGAACATGCCCACAAAGATGCCCATCATGGCGCTGAAGATCGTCGCTACGGAGCCGAAGTTGGTTACGGCGTAGATGGTAAAGGAATTCGACATCTGCAGCGTTGCTGCCACGCCCAGGAAAAAGCCGCTTACGACAAAGGAAAGGAACTTGGTCTTTTCTATGTTGATCCCCACGTTGCGGGCGGTTTTCTGATCGCCGCAGATTGCCATAATGTTATGACCGAAGGGAAGCACGTAAAACAGTGCGTAGAACGCGACGCACATGATGATCATCAGGATAAAGCACCAGGGCGCCTGAAACAGCCAGCCTTCGTTCAGACCGATGCCCGCCTTCGGTACGCCCAGGAACTTCGGAAGTCCTTCATAGATCATCGCCATGCCGCAGGTAACCACGATGACGGGTACCTTTAAAAGCCGGTAGGCCAGGCCGGTAATCGTTGTCATGATTACCGAAATCAGTATGGCAAAAATCAATATCCCGATCGCGCCCATACCTGTGCGCTGCGATAGCACGGTTGAAAGAATCGCGGCGGCATAAACGACGGCACCGGAGGAAAAATCCCACATCCCCATCATCAGGGCGAAGCCCAATCCCAACGCAATCAGGATCGGGATTACAGACTGGCGAAGCAACAGCATCATCGAAGTTGCGTTTCCAAATCTGCCTCCGGTGCACAGCCGCATCAGCAGGTATACGGCGATCGGGAGGATGAGCGCCTTCAGGAAATTCAGTATCTTCTGCTTTTTCATGGAACAATTCATCCTCCAAATCCTTGAATGCATCCGTTTGCGCATTTTGCGCAGTCCGGATTATCGGTTCGCAAAGCGCGCGGCAAAGCCTTCGAGCGTAAAGCTGTTTACAACCTCCATCAGCGTATCGTAATTGGCTTCGGGGTTATACTTTACCAGCATGCTCTGAATTTCTTCCGCAGTGAAGAGCGGGGCATCGCCGGAGAAATAGGTATTGTATTCTTCCAGCTCCTCCGCGCTGTAGATCATCACATAGGGAACGTTGATCATCTGAGTCTTATCAGCGATGATATCGTTGCCTGTCATATGGTTGTAGAGCATGGCGAACGCCGGATACAGGATCGCCGCGCTCGCCTCGGCGCCCGCATAAGCCGCCATGGTGCCGTCCTTCAGCATGGTCATGGCGGTTTCAGCATCGCAGTCAACGGTGGCGACCTTGATGCGATCATTCAGACCTTCGCTGTACAGCTGGGGGATCATCTGACCGTTCGGCAGAATGAAGCCGTTGACGTCCGGATAGGCGGTGGCGACCTGCAAAAGCGCGGTGGTGAGATAATCATCGCCCTGGTAGACCGTGACCATTTCAATGCCATCGGCTGTTTCGAGATAATCCTGCGCGCCCTTCAGGCTGATGTCCTTCTGCTGCGCCTGTCCGGCGACCGGCCCGATATAGGCGACCTTGTCCGCACCCGCCGCCTGAAACGCCGCCATCATATCGATGCCGGACTGGTAATCATCACATACGATCTGACCGGCAAAGGCGGGCGAGGTAAAGCACATGTTCTGCAGATTTTCATCGTTCATGTAGGCGTGATCCACCACGAAGGAAACGCCGGCGCGTTCGCACATGTTTACGATGGCGGGCGCCATCATGCAGACGAATATACCGTTACAGCCCTGTTCGATCAGGTTCTGATAGGAAGCTACCATGCCGTCCATGTCCATCGTCGCCCAGTCGGTGTAGAGGAATTCGCAGCCCGCGGCTTCACAGCAGGCTCGTATCGCTTCAATCATCTTCATGCCATAGGGATCGGTCGAGGAGAAATAGGTAAAACCGATCTTGTAGGGTTCTTCCTCAGCGGCGGCGCAGCAGCACGCCGCCATCGCCATACAGAGCGCGAGTACCAGGCTCAGGATTCGAAAAAACTTCTTCATGTTCATCCTCCGTTCTTATTGTACAGATTTCTATTGTCAAAAGCAATTCGCTTTTGGGTACGCAATTAAATAACCTCCGCGCCGCGGATGCGTTCATAGGATATTCCGATGATGATCAGGAACAGCAGCCCCTTGACTACGGAAGAAACCGCGGCATCCAGCCCCATCAGACCGAGACCGTTGGTCAGAATCGTAACCGTCAGCGCGCCCATTACCGAAGAAAGTATGCGCGCTTTTGGTCCGCCGGAGAGCGGGAAACCGCCCAGCACCAGCGCAACGATCACGTTCAGCCCCACGCCGCCGCCGGTTTGACTGTTGAGTACGCCGACGTAGCAAAGCGAAAACAGACCGGCGACGCCAACGCAGAAGCCGCAGCAAAGAAACGCAAGAATGGTGGATCTTCCGATTTGAATACCGCTCTGTGCGGCGGCGGTCCGGTTTCCGCCGATTGCGCGCGTTTCGCGCCCCAATCGGGTGTGGTTAAATATGATCAGCCCGAGCGCAATGATCAAAATCACGACCGCAGCCTTCAACGGAATGCGGTTCAGAAACGCATAATCCCGATAGGGGATGTACAACTCGTTTTGTGCGATGTTCGTCTTTACGATGCCGCTGGCGATGTTCATCACGCACATGGAAGCGATCATGCATTGCACCTTCAGATAATGCGCTGCGATTGCCGTGATCGATGTAAGCGCCATGGCGACCGCGATACCGGCGAGAATGATCGCGGGAAGCGGCCAGCCGCCTGCCAGCATCAGCCTGCCGAGGATCATTTCGGAAAACGCCATCACCGCGCCCAACGATACATCCATCATGCCGCAGGCGTAGATGAATGATGCGCCCACGGTAATTACGATGGTGGTAAAGCCCTGGTCGATCAGGTTTTCCAGATTGGTTGAAGAAAGCAGCTTGCCGCCCGTACCGATCATGAAAAAGCAGAAAACCAGAATAAGACCTGCGAAGGGGAACAAGGCCTTCAGCGCTTTTTTAATTCGAACGGAATTCAATAGGTTTTCCATGCCTGTCCCTCCCTTAAATCATGTAATCGATGAGCGTCGAATCCGTCACCTTTTCATCGCGTCGGAATTCGCCGGTAATCCTGCCGTCCTTCAGAATCAGCATACGATCGCTCATGCCGATCAGCTCCACCAGCTCTTCCGAGATCATCAGTATGGATTTTCCCTGTTGCTTGAGCTGATACATGATGCTGTAAAACGCTGATTTTACGCCGATATCGATGCCGCGTGTAGGACAATCGATGATGAAAATATCGCAGTCGTTCGCCAGCCATTTGCCCAGCGCCACCTTTTGCTTGTTTCCGCCGGAGAGCTGATTGCAGGATTGATTTTCATCCACGCATTTGATGCTCAGCGCCTTGATCTGATCGGTGGACAGCGCGCGTTCGCGTTTGCCGGAAATGATCAGCTTTTTGGAAAGCGCATCCAGCGAGGGTAGGGCGATATTATCCCGAATGCTGGCGGTGAGTACCAGAGATTCCATATCGCGGTTTTTGGAAACGTAGCCGATCTTACATTTTACCGCGTCCGAGGGGCGACGAATTTCCTGTTCGGATACCGTGTGCGTCACCTTGCCGGTAGCGCATTTTTGAATGCCGTAGAGCATCTGCCCCAATTCGTGCATACCGCAGTTTGCCAGACCGCCCAGACCCAGTATTTCGCCACGGTGCAATTCAAGATTCAGATTCATGATCATGCCGTCCACGGAAGTGACTCGCTCAGCCTTGAGTACGATTTCCGGATCATAGCTTCCGTCAAAATCGTTGCGATAGTAATGATCCGTCATTTCGCGCCCCACCATCAAATGACGCATTGCGGGAATGGTGATTTCATCCTGCGCGAGCGTGGCGATCTTATGTCCGTCCCGCAGCACGGTTACGATGTTGCAAATATCCATAAGCTCATCCAGATCATGCGAAATGAAGATAACTGCCTTGTTTTCCGCCTGCATGCCGCGCATGAGCTTGTAGATGATGCCGCGCCCCTTTTGCGCCAGCGCTGTGGTGGTTTCATCAACGATTAGAATATCCGGTTCGAGGTACATGATGCGGGCGATTTCAATAATCTTCCGATCTTCAAAATTGTACATCGCGGTATGCGCTTCCGGAAGAATTTCCGGCGCGCCGATTTTCTGAAGAATCGCCTGCGCTTCGCTGTGCATTTTTCCCGTATTCAGAAAGCCTGCCTTCGTAAAACGGTTCAGGTTGCCGGCAAAAATGTTTTCTGCGACGGATATCGTGGAAAGGGTGCCCATTTCCTGTACGACCATGCCCACGCCGTTGTTCTGGCCGTCGATAACCGTCTTTGGATTGTACGCCTGATCGCGCACGTACATCGTGCCTGCATCTGCGCGCTGCGCGCCTGCGATGATGGAAGTCAGCGTGGATTTCCCGCTGCCGTTTTCACCGATCAGACCGTGGATTTCACCGCGCCGAACTTCAAAATCCACATCGACCAGCGCCCTGGTAGGACCGAAGGATTTGCAAATGCCGCTGCATTTCAGCAATATTTCCCCCTGCATTGTATCCTTTTCCTCCTTCGTATCGCCGTATTGCCATATTGTTTGAGAAAATCAGCGTATTTTTTTGCCGAGAACCGTTTCGTACATGGCGACGAGATTTTCCGCCGGTACGTTGGCGACTACGTTGTGAATCGTTGAAAAGACGAATCCGCCGCCCTGATTCAGAATGCGCGCGCGCTCGGAAACCTGCTTTCGAACGTCTTCGGGCGTTCCGAACGGCAGAACGCTCTGCGTATCCACGCCGCCGCCCCAGAAGGTGAACTTATCGCCGTATTCATCCTTCAGCCGCTGCGGAGACATGCCCTGCGGTTCCATTGCGCTGAACTGAACCGGATTCAGACAATCTACGCCCATATCCGCCAGATCATCCAGCAGAGCGTTGATGCATCCGCAGGTGTGATACCAGGTTTTCCAGCCGGTATTGTTGTGTACCCAATCGTTTACCCGCTTGTAGTACGGCTTGAACAGCCTGCGGAAGGTGCTCGTGCTCATAAACGGCCCGTTCTGCGTGCCGAAATCTGTGCCGGAAATCGATACGATCTGAATTCGATCGCCGACCGCCTGCTTGTAAATCTCCAGATTTTTCAGCATAACCTCGCATTGCATCCCAAATACGGCTTCGATGTAATCGGGATACATCGCCTGCGCGGTCAGCCAGTCCTGAATGGTGCGGATGCCCTTCGGGTGTTTTACGGTAGGCCCGGGAACGAACGCGGCGTCGCCAAAGCCGGCGCCACCCAGTGCGCCCATAACCGCATAATCCGTACCTTCATAGATTTCTTTGGATTTTTCCTCCCAGTAGCGCGCGTCTTCGTCGGTGGCTACCTGGAAATCTTCTTTGTAGTCCTCTTCAGGCGTCAGGTCCTCCTCGTCCAGATCCCAATCGAAGGGTTCATCAAAATGATCGATGTTGTCGAAGAAGCTTCCGCCCTTGGGCAGGCAATACGCGTATTTGCAGCTTCGATCGCCGCACGCATATGCCAGTGTATCGCCGCGCTCGTTGATGTCGTATTCAATGCCGCCGGGCATCCAGGTGGGCGTGCCGTCGCTCATATCGAAGGGCTTCCAGTTTTCCTGAAGCGTGCCCATCATGTTGCCGCGGTTCCACAATCCGATCACGTCGCTGTGTACGGCTTTTAGCACGTCCGCTTCGATTTCCCCCAGCATCTGAAAGGGCTCCGCGAGATGAATGCGGTGTTCATCCAGCCCCAATGCTTTGCGGAAGCGATACAGCGTGCTGGCGTTCATGCCGGTTTGACCGGTGCTTCCCAAATCGATCGGACAGCGATCCGGCTGCCGGTGGTTGATTGCTGCGATTACGCGTTCTCTGGATGTCATAATGTACCTCCCTGTTTCAGTTTTCCTGCGTTTCAATAAAAAACAATAAGCAATTATTGAAAATAAAATTGATGCAATTTGCGTTTTTGAAATTTGATTCGACTGCTTGAATGTGATCATACCATATAATTACGATAAATTCAACTGCAATTATTCAAAGCAACAAATGTAAAACGCAGAAATTTGAACAATATGTCAACAATATAAATTGCTGAACATTTGTGAAGGAAGCGCAATTTCGATAAAACGAATCGCGTGCAAAATAATGACAACCGCAACTATTGAAAATCATTTACAATTTATGCTATAATCGTTTTGCGGAGAGGAGGGGGATTTTATGAAATCCTATGAAGCGCACGTATTGCCTGCGTCCGAACATTATATCTACACGCCCAGTGCCAATACGAGGGCGTATCTGTTGTATCCTCTGATCAGCGGAGTTTATCATTATGAGGGCGGCTATGATCTGATGCGCCAGAATTACGACAGTTTTCTGCTGGAGGTGATTCAGGAGGGCAGCGTCACCATTGAAACTGAGGGCAAAACGATTGCCGCGCACAAGAACGATGTTGTGCTGATCGATTGCTACAAGCGTCACCGCTATTATTCCAGCATCGGTTGGAAAGCGGTTTGGGTGCATTTCGACGGGGCATCCGCGCGCGGCTACTACAATGCGATCGTCCGCGCCAATGGGAATGTGTTTTCAACGCATCATTCCGCGTTTATTGAAAAAAAGATCACCAGCATATTGAGAGCACTGTCCTCCGGCGAAAATGTAAACGAAACGCAGATTGCGTTTCAGCTGACCTCCATCCTGACCGCGATGACCGATCCCATCGATATTCCCAGCGGCGCCAGCGCTGGAAAGGATGAAATTGAACGGCTGCTTGCAAAGATCAACGCGGATATTTCCAATCCGCCGTCCGTGCAGGAAATGGCAAAGCTTTCCGGCTTAAGCCAGTATCATTTTATACGGGTGTTTAACAACATCGTCGGCATGACGCCGAAGCAGTATATCATTACCGTGCGCATGAAC
>CAKUKP010000062.1 GCA_934663625.1 uncultured Clostridia bacterium | reverse complement strand
GTCTGATACAGCGAACCATCGCCGCCCACGACGATAATGCCGTCCAATTGATCGTTTATGTGGCGCGCGGCGATTTCATCTGCCTGCGTTTCAAGGGTGGCGGTTTCCATGCAATATGAAAGTCCGCGTTCCTTCAAAACCGCCGTGATCTGATCGCACAGCTTTACGCCCATGCCTCGACCGGACATTGGATTCATCAGCAGAAGATACATCTACATCATTCCTTTGTAATAAACGTAATTTCATTGTAAATCGTTTTCCGTGCGCTGTCAAGCGTCCGCGCGCAGCAGATTTACATTTATGTCGAAATTAGCGCCCGCGAAGCGGCGTTTCCAGCCGTATTCGATAAATTCATCGATCGTCGTAAAGTTCCGCGCGGCACATTCGGCAAATCCAAACGGTTCTATGTCCATGCGCTGCGCATCGGTCAGAAGATCGTAAAGCTTCATGCGCAGATCGCGCGAAAGCGCGTCCGGATCGATGCTGGCTTCCTGCGAATTTACGGTAAGATGCAGGCTTACGGAAACGCGCACAGGTTCCGCATCCGTATCGATGCGCACGGTCGGTGGGCGCGAAGGCGCGATATCCAGATTGCGCCCCTCATATTCATATTTGAACGTGCGCGTGCTGCCGCGAATCAGATTGGCGAGTATCGTTTCATCGCGCCCCCAAAGCCCGCGCATGCTGCCGTTTGAAAACAGCGCCGCGCCCAGATAATGGTTTTTCACATCCGTGCGGGTGCGCTTTTCCGCTTCTTCCAGCGTTTCGGAAAACGCAGTGGAAGCGTCATCATAATTGGCGTAAATCAGCATCGGATCGGAATAGATCGATTTCGTCAGATAATAGCAGTCCGCCAGACGGCATTCGGGAATTTCGCCGCTTTCAATATAATGATCGAACATCGACGTAATATCCGTGGACAGGCGGCTGCCCATCACGGCTTCGAGCGCGATGACGAAGCCGCTCGCATCGCCCGCGCAGACCACCACCTGCGCCGCTGCGAACAGGCGCTTCGTCTGTGTGATTTCCTCCAATAGATCGCCGCACATCGGATCGCGCGCGATCTCCTCGGAAAGCACCAGCATTTTAAGCTGCGATAAATTCAGCGTGCGCGGAACCGCCCAGCTGAGCCGCTGCAGAACGTCCGCGTAGCTGGTTCCGGATACGGATAGCTTCAGATACGATCCGCCCGCCGCGCCGTCGTCCGCCTGATCGTTCTGCGAAACCTTCGGCATCTGTGCGGTAATGCGGATGCCGTCCGGCGTGCGATCCACGCCCATCACCAGTACATACGCCTGATTTTCCACCTGCTGGCGCTGCGAACAGCCGGTCAGCAGACAGATCAGCAGCGCGAGCGCCATCAGCTTTCGCATGCTTTTCCCCTCCTGAAAATACAGCCCAGCGCCATCGTCAGCGCGATGATCCCGCCGAGCGCGATAAACAGCCATCGGTTGAAGATGCGGCATACCGCCTGGTTGCCCGCCAGCGTAACGCCGAAGATCAGCGCCGCCGCGCCCAGCAGAAGTCCCGTGATCGCGGGGCGGGATTTGGGCAGTGCGATTTTCACATAGCATGCCGCGGTTACCGCCTCAGCCGACAGCAGATACAGTATGCTTCCGTACCACAGAATCGTCAGAATCATTTGCAGCGAAAGCGCCACGCGGCCGTTGCTGAAGATCATATCCGCCCGCGTCGCGCGCGTGATCTGCGCGCCCGTCAGCGATGGATACAGCATCCGGAGCGCCAGCAGCAAAACGGCGGCGGTGATCATCGCCAGCAGGATTGCGCGCATCAACACATGGCGCTTGCGATCCGGCAGCGATACCATGGAAACTAAACAGATCAGAGCGCCCCAGCCCGCGCATACCTGCGCCGTATTGGCGATGGCGCGCGCGCCGCCGCCCAGAATCGGAAACAGCCATCCGATTCGGTACGCCTTGAATTCCACGATGAATACCACGATCAGCAAAAGCGGCATGCAAAGCAGATAGATGCGCGCGCTGTAGCCCACGCCGGAAGCGCCGCATTTTACGGAATAGGCGATCAGCAGCGCGATTGGCAGCATCAGCGCGGCAATCGGGATATCGCTCAGTGCCATGATGTTCGCGGTGGAGGCCAGCAGCCGCATATTTACCGCGCAATCGAAGATCAGTACGGCGATGAACAGCGCGGAAAACACGTTTGCAATGGTCTTCGGAACGCCGCGCGCCATATTTTCCCACGGCGAAGCGTTGGATAATTCCGCTGCCTGACGCACGGCGAATGACAGCGGCAGAATCAATACAAGCGCGGCGAGTGCGGCAATCCAGGATGCGTTCATCGCGTCCGTGTAATCCACCGCCACGCCCCAGAACACGCGCGCGGTACAGGCGATGTACATCATCGATGCGGCGGCGCCGCGCCCCGGAAGAACGCTTTTCAATTGGAATCACCTCCCCAGATGCGTTTCTGTGATGCAAAGAACATTGCGCGGCGCTGCATCCAGATGGGCAGCCGCGCGATGATATCCGGATTATGCCGGTGGTGCGGCGCGACGGGGGACAGGTATTTTACGCCGAACGATTCCAGCGAACACAATTGCAGCGCGATGAAAAACATGCCCAGCATTACGCCGTACAGCCCCATGAACGCCGATAGCAGAATCAGCAGCGTTCTGTAAATGATGATGCCCATGCCGAAGCTGTAATCGGGGGTCGCGTAGGTGCCGAGTCCGGTAAGCGCCACAATGATGATCAATATCGGGCTGATGATCGATGCAGAAACGGCGGCCTGCCCCAGAATCAGCGCGCCCACGATGCCCAGCGCCGATCCGATCTGGCGCGGCATGCGCATTCCGGCCTCGTTCAGCAAATGAAACGAAGCCTCCATGAATAATATCTCCGCCGCGATGGGAAACGGCACGTTTGCGCGCGTTTCGGCGATCGAAGTCAAAAGCGGCATGGGGATCAGATGCGTATGATACAGCGTAACCGAAAGATACAGCGCGGGCAGCAGCAGCGATAGCAGCAGCCCGAACATGCGCACGATGCGCATCAGCGTTCCATATTGCCAGCGCAGAAAGCTGTCGTCCGGCGCGTGCAGCAGATGAAAGATCGTAATCGGCAGAATCAGCGCATACGGGGAATTGTCCATCAATATGGCGATCTGGCCGCTTTGCAGACCGGCGGCGGTTCTGTCCGGACGTTCCGTTTGCAGCATCTGCGGCATGACCGCGAACGGATGATCCTCGATCAGCTGCTGCAGCGCGCCAATGCCCAGCACGGATTTTGCCTGAATGCGCAGTATGCGCCGCTTGACCTCCGATATGCATTTTTCGTTGGCGACGCCCTTGAGATACGCGATCGCGATGCCGGTCGGGATTTCCATGCCGACCTTCATGCTTTCACAGATCAGATTTTCCGATTGCACGTAGCGGCGCAGCATCGATAGATTGGTGCGCAGATGTTCGGTATATGCTTCGTGCGATCCGCAGATCACGGATTCGGCCTCCGGCTTATCGATGCCGCGGTGCGGCGGCTTGAGCGTATCCAGAATCAGCGCTTCCGCGCAGCCGTCGATCAGCAGACAGGTTTTGCCCGCCAGAATCGGCGCGATCGCTTCCGTCCAAATCGACGCCGTTTCCGCGCCGGACACCTCGATTATATGATCCGCGATCGCCTTTGCGGCGGAATCGCCGGATAGAAGCACGTCCGTCGCGCGCCCCTGCAGCGGGCGGATGATGAAATCACCGATTCGATCCTCGTCCGCCAGACCGTCCATGTAGATCGCGCACAGGCGGATATCGCCGCAGCGAAAATCACGCAGGCGCAGATCCGCGTTTTCCGGACTGGAAAACAGCGTTTTCAGATGGCGTATGCTTTCATCCAGCGCGGGCGATATCGCGCTTCGCTTCAGAATGTCGGTGGAATCGTCCTTCATGCAAACATACCTCGACCGGTTTTTTTCCTGTTATTGTTGCGCGGATCGACGTATTCTATACAAAAAAGCACTGGGCACAATTCGTACCCAGCGCTTTTGAAAAGAGATTCGATTTCAGATTTTATCGCCGCAGCCGATGGTGCGCAGGAAGCGCAGAACGCCCGCGTTTCCGGATTCGGTATCCTTGTATACGCCGCTGTCGATCAGCACCTGCGCGCAGGCGTCCGCCAGCGCATCGTGCAGCGCGATATGCGCGTCCTCGCCGGACAGCTTCGTGCCCGTGCGCTTTGCGATATCGCAAATCCAGGCGTAATGCTTGGCGAGCGGCGAGGCTTCATCGGGCGCGCATTCAATGCTCTGCGCGCCGGTCAGATAATCGGCGAGCGCGGCAAGCTCCGTTTTCAGCCTTCCGGGCAGGATAAACAGGCCCATGACCTCGATCAGGCCGATGTTTTCCTTCTTGATGTGGTGCAGCTCCGCGTGCGGATGGAATACGCCCAGCGGATGCATGTCGGTGGTTAAGTTGTTGCGCAGCACGAGGTGCAGCCGGTACGCATCGCCAACCCTGCGCGCGATGGGTGTGATCGTGTTGTGCGGCGCGCAGTCGGTTTCGGCAAATATGCCGCATTCGGGATCGGAATAGCCGCGCCACACAGTCAGAATGCGATCCGCCAGCGCGATCACGGCTTCGCGATCCGCGCCCGTCAGCACGATATCCGTCATTGGCCAGTCCGCTACACATACCTCCACCGCGGGATCGGGCGATTCCACGCGGAAGCGAACGCCCGCGCGCTCCATCGGGAAGGTGTAGCCGCCGCCCTGAAAATGATCGTGGGACAGGATCGAACCGCCCACGATGGGCAGATCGGCGTTGGAACCCAACAGGTAGTGCGGGAACTGATCCACGAAATCAAAAAGCCGAACAAAGCTTTCGCGCGATATGCGCATCGGCACATGATTGCGGTTGAATACGATGCAATGCTCATCGTAATAGGCGTAGGGGGAATACTGGAAATACCAGCTCTCGCCGTTCAAACGCACCGGCACGATGCGGTGGTTCTGGCGCGCGGGAAAATCCATTCGCCCCGCGTAGCCGGGATTTTCAACGCACAGCATGCATTTGGGGTAGCCGGTCTGCTTTGCGTTCTTCTGCGCCGCAATATCGCGCGGATCCTTTTCCGGCTTGGACAGGTTGATCGTGATTTCCAGCTCGCCCACGCGCGTATCGTGGAAGAAGCGCACGTTCTTTGCGATTCGATCCACGCGGATGTAATCCACGTTTCGGCACATGCGGTAGAAATCCTGCGTCGCGGCGGCGGGGCCCAAATCGCTGTAGAGCTTGTAAAAGCGTTCGCGCACCATCTGCGGGTGCGGCGTGAGCGCGCCCATCAGCTTCGCGGAGAAAAGATCGCGCCGCTGCGCGCTGTCCGGAAACAGGCCGCGCTGCACCGCATGATCGCAGATCGCATTCAGTATGGCGGTCGCGGTTTCGCATTCGGGCGCGCGATCTGCGCGTTCGTCCTCCGGCGCGTCCATATGACAGATTTCCAGCAAACGGTTCATCGTATAGGCGCGATCCTCGCGCGCGATCAGATGCTTATCCTCGCCAAAATCCAGAAGCGCGTTCAGGTACCAGGTCATCGTATGATTCATCTGTGGTTCCTCCCGATAGAAGTACAGAATTTACGAAAACGTTTTTCTGTTTTTTATTATAAACGCCCGAACGGGCTGTGTCAATCGCGGCGCGCGCCTTTATGCAGATGAATTTATACTTGCACAGATTCGGAAATTGGTATACAATACAATCAGAATCGTATAGGTTGGAGGATACATATGAATATCAGCTCCGTATTTGCACGTAATCAGGAAAAATTGGACGCCCTGTATGGCGGCGTCGATCAGAAGGAAAGGTATACGCATCTGGCGGACGCGTACCGCGCAAACTTTGGCGGCGAATGCGAACTGTTCGTCAGCGCGCCGGGGCGCGCCGAGGTCGTGGGCAACCATACCGATCACAACCGCGGCAGGGTGCTGGCGGCGTCGGTAAATCTGGACAGCGTCGCCGCGGTGGCGGACAATCATTCCAATCGCGTTTGCCTGTTTTCCGAGGGCTATGATCAGCCCTTTATCGTAAATCTGAACGATCTTGAAGTGTTCGAAGATGAAAAGAACACCACGTCCGCGCTGATTCGCGGCGTGGCGGCGCGGCTTAAACAGCTGGGCTACAAAATCGGCGGCTTCAACGCGCAGGTTACCAGCACGGTATTCAAGGGCAGCGGGCTTTCCTCGTCCGCCGCGTTTGAGGTAATGCTGGTCGCGGCGTTCGACGCGCTGTTCAACGGCTGGGTGATCGACGCCAAGGAAAACGCGCGCATTTCCCAGTACGCCGAAAACGTCTATTTCGGAAAGCCCTGCGGTCTGCTGGATCAGACGGCGAGCGCCGTGGGCGGTCTGGTAGCGCTGGATTTCGCGCCCGAAATCGCATCCGTAGAAGCGATGACCTATGATTTCAAATCGAAGGGTTATGCGGTGTGCGTGGTTTCCGCGGGCGGCGATCACGGCGATCTGACGGACGCTTATGCATCCATCACCATCGAAATGCATCAGGTGGCGCAGGCGATGGGCGTGGATGTGCTGGCGAAGGTTGCGCCCGATCAGCTGATGGAAGCGCTGCCGAAGCTGAAAAATCAGGTGCCGGATCGCGCGATTCTGCGCGCGTTCCATTTCGTGGATGAAACCCGCCGCGTATCCGATGCTATCGATGCGCTGCGCAGGGATGATCTGAATGCGTTCTTCAACGCGGTGATCGAATCGGGCGAGAGCAGCTGGAAGCTTTTGCAGAATCTCCATGCGGAGGGCAGCGAAAATCAGGAAATGCCGCTGGCGTGCGAAATCAGCCGGCGCATGCTGCGCGGCCGCGGCGCATGGCGCATTCACGGGGGCGGATTTGCCGGAACGATTCTGGCGTTCGTGCCGCTCGATATGCTGGATCGATATGCGTCCGTGATGGATGGCGTGTTCGGAAAGGGCGCGACCACCGTGCTGAGCATCCGCCCGCAGGGCGTCGTATGCATTCGATAATCTGAGGTTTTTGCCATGAAATACATAACCCGCTCGGAAGCGGATACGATGGCGTTCGCCGGATGCATCGCGGAAATGCTGGCGGACGGCGATACCGTGCTGCTGCACGGCGATCTGGGCGCGGGCAAATCGGTGTTTGCACGCGGCGTGGCGCGCGCGCTGGGCGTACAGGGCGCGATGCCTAGCCCGACGTTTACATTGATGATCCCGTATCAGGGAAGGCGCGCGCTGTACCACTATGATCTCTACCGCCTGAACGATCCCGATGAATTTTATGAAGCGGGACTCGATGAAAACATCGGCGGCGCGGGCGTCGCGCTGGTGGAATGGCCGGAAATGGCGGATATCGATCCCGTGCCGCGGCTGGATATCACGATCGAACGCGATCCGGCGGATACGGAAAAGCGGCGCATCGAAATTGAAAATCTGGCGGTTCGGGGCTTTGATCCGTCCAGAATCGATCAATGGAGGCAAACGGTTTGAACATTGTTGCAATCGATACGTCCGGCCCGACGGCGAGCTGCGCCGTCATGCGGGACGGTGAAATTATCCATAGCGTTTTCCTGAATCAGGGGCTTACGCATTCCGAAACCATCATGCCGGCGCTGGATGAGGCCATGACGAACGCCCAGATCGATTGTTCGCAGGTGGATGCGTTCGCGGCGGTGGCGGGGCCGGGCTCCTTTACGGGCGTGCGCATCGGCGTATGCGCCGTAAAGGGTCTGGCGCACGCGCACAATACGCCCTGCGCATCGGTGGATGCGCTGGAAGCGCTGGCGATGAACGTAATCGGCTTTGATGGGATCGCCTGTCCCATTCTGGACGCGCGGCGCGGCCAGGTGTACTGCGCGGCATTCGATGTGCGCGGCGAACTGCCCGTGCGCGTGCTGCCCGATCAGGCGCTGGAATTAAACGCATACCTTGCGCAGCTGCCCAGGGATCGCAGGCTGATCTTCGTGGGCGACGGTCTGCGCGTACACGCGGATGCGATTTTGCGCGCGCTGGGCGATCGCGCCGTGATCGCGGCGGCGAACCTGCGCAATCTTCGCGCGGAAGCGGCGTGTATGCTGGCGAATGCGCATCAGGATCAATGGATGGAGGCGCGCAGGCTTGTGCCCATCTACCTGCGCGCGCCGCAGGCGGAGCGCGAACGGGATCGCAGATTGCGTGAAGGAAAATGAGCGAAATTACCGTAGGACTGATGACGGCGGAGGATATCGACGCCGTACATGAAATCGAAGAAAAAAGCTTCAAAACGCCGTGGTCGAAGAATTCCTTTTTGCACGAGATCACGGAAAATCAGTGCGCCCGATACGTCGTCGTGCGCGAGGACGGGCGCGCCATCGCCTATGCGGGCGTATGGTTCATCATCGATGAAGGGCACATTACGAACATCGCCGTGCATCCTGACCGGCGCGGCATGGGTTATGGCGAAATGGTCACGCGCGCGATGATCCAGCTGGCGGCGGATACCGGCATGGTGTGGATGACGCTGGAGGTGCGCCGCAGCAACAAGGCGGCGCAGGCGCTGTACCACAAGCTGGGCTTTATCGATGTGGGCTATCGCAAACGCTACTATGAGAATACCGAGGATGCGCTGATCATGGCGCTGGAGCACATGCCCGAAGCGCATCCGGAAAACGATCCCATGCTGCAATTCGAGGAAGAAGAAAACGCTTCCGAGGATGCGGATGAGACGGAATAAATAAATCTGAAAAGTGGATCTGATAAATAATCTGGGATATCCTGTTGGATTGGAGGGAATATGCTTTTTGTAATTGTCCGAACCATTGTACTTACGTTCTGCATCACGCTGGCGGGAATGACTACGATTCATACCCTGCAGGCGAACCGGTATCAGATTGCCGCCCTGCGCCGCCAGATGCGCCAGCGCGGCAGCCGGCTGCTCGCCCCCGATATTCTGATCGGGGTGCTGACGGCATTGATCGACTGGTATCTACCGGTGGCGATGTCGATGCTGTTTACGCAGCAGGAACAGCGCGAAACGGTGTGCGGCTGGATCGTGCTGGCGGCGCTCGCGGGCGTTTCCGCCGTGGTATTTCTGCGCAGGCGGAAGATCGAACAGCCGAAGCCGTTTTCGTGGACGCGGCGCGTTCTGCGTCTGGTAATCGTGGTCGGGCTGATCAATCTTGCGGCGGTGCTGCTGCTTACGCTGATTTCCATATCGCCCTATCTGGTGTTCGCCGCGGCGGAATATTCCGTGCTGCTGGCGGCGCTGATCATGCGCCCCATCGAAGATCGAATCAACGCGCGCTTTTACAGCGCCGCGCGAAAGAAGCTGGCGGCGCATCCCGATATTCGCAAAATCGCGATCACGGGCAGCTATGGCAAAACGCAGGTCAAGATGATTCTCAAAAGCATTCTTTCCGAAAAATACCGCGTGCTGGCGACGCCGCCCAGCTTTTCGGCGGCGATGGGCATATCCCGCGTGATCAACGAACAATTGAAGCCCGATCATCAGGTTTTCATCGCGGAAATGGGCGCGCAGCACCGCGGTGAAATTCGCGAAATGACCCGCATGGTCAATCCGGATATCGGCGTGATTACGGGAATCGGCAATGTGCATCTGGATACATTCGGCTCCATTCGCAACGTGGCGCGGGCGAAGTATGAACTGATCATGGGCATGCGCGAGGGCGGAATCGCGGTATTCGGTTCGGACGGCGGCTATGGCGATCGGCTGTACGCGCTCTACAAGGGCGAAAAATATCGCGCCGGTACGAATACGAAAACGGAATGCGATATGCGCGCCGATCACATCGAAACGAGCGTGCAGGGCACGCGATTTGAGCTTACGTGCGAAAACGGAAGGCGCATCTGGATGAAAACGCGGCTGCTGGGCGCGTTCAACGTGCAGAATATCACGATTGCTGCATGCGTCGCGCACAGAATGGGTATGACGATCGAAGAAATCGCGCGCGCGGTGGAAAAAATTCCGCCGATGCGCCGGAATATGCAATTGATTTCGAGCGATATATACGTAATTGATGATTCCGATAATGCAGCCGCCGCGGGCGCGCGCGTCGCGCTGGATGTGCTTCGCGATTTCCCCGGCAGAAGAATTCTGGTTACGCAGGGCTTCGGCGATATGGAAGAAAACGCCGATGAAATCAATTATGAACTGGGCACATACATTCCGGGCTGCGCCGATTATGTGGTGCTGCTGGATCCGGAATTTACGCGCCCGCTGATGCAGGCGATGCTCGATCGCGGCTTCCCGAAATCCGCCGTGCGCATGTTCGGCGAGGAGGCCGACGCAGCCGGATTCATCGCGGAGCTTGCCAAAACGGGCGATACCGTTCTGTACGAAGGCGTATATCCGAAAAAGTAAAAAATGGGACGATGCAATTCATCAGATGCACCGTCCCGTTTTCTATCCGTTTATTTGATCAAAATCGCCGCGCAGGATGGAATACATATCCACATCTACGTACTTTCCCTTGTTGAATAGCCGCTGGCGAAGCGTGCCCTCCTTCGCCATGCCGCATTTGCGCATTACTGCGCCGGATGCGGGGTTGCACGTTTCGTGCTGGGCTTCGATCCGGTTCAGGCGAAGCCCCAAAAAGCCGTAGCGAATCACCTCGCGCAGCGCTTCGGTCATGATGCCGTTGTTCCAGTAATCGCGCGACAGGGAATAGCCCACTTCGGCGGAGCAATTGTCCGTCTGCACCCACATAAAGCCGATGGTGCCGATGATCCTGCCCGTGCGCCGGTATTCGATGCCCCAGCTGGCGGCGCTGCCGGATCGATATTTGCGCACCATGTAGCGCACGTAGGATCGCGCTTCAAATATATTCTTGTATGCGTCCCAAAGCACGTGCTTCGCCACCAGCGGATCGCGGCCGTAATTGTACAGATCCTGCGCATCGTGCATGTTGATCCGGCGCAGAATCAGCCGCGGCGTTTCCAGTACGGGCATATAGCCTTCGTATTTATCGATCATACATCCTCCGCACGATCAGATCAGATGCGCCGCCATGCAGATCGCAATCTGGGATTTTGCGTCCGGAAGTTCGCCGCGCATCACCATGTCCAGCGCATCGCGGAAGGGCATGCGCACAAGGCTCAGAAATTCATCCTCGTCGGGATGGCTTTCGCCCGCCTGCAGATCGCGCGCCAGATACAGCGAAATGCGTTCGCTGGAAAAGCCGGGCGTGGTGTAGGTGTCGGTCAGATGCGTCCAGCTTCCGGCGGTAAAGCCGGTTTCCTCGCGCAGTTCGCGCTTCGCGGCCTCCAGCCGATCCTCGTGCGCATCGTCCAGCTTGCCCGCCGGAATTTCCAGCAGCACGCGATCGATGGGCGCGCGGAACTGGCGCACCAGATAGATATTGCCCTCTGCGTCCACGGGCAACACGGCGGAAGCACCGATGTGCAGCGCGATTTCGCGCGCGGCGATTTTGCCGTTGGGCAATCGATTCTGAACGTGATCGATGTGCAGGATGATGCCGTCGAATACGCGCTCGCGGGATACGGTTTCTTCCATGATTCTGCGATCGTCAAAACGCTGATTCTGTTCCATATGAATACCCCTTCCAAATACTCTTCAAAATATATTCGTGCTTTAGACGCAAATTCCTGCCGATACCCTCTAGCCAAGAATGCGAATTTGTTGTATAATACAAATTGAAGTGAAGTAGGAGCGCCGGTTTTGTGAAATCGGCGGCACAGTCACGATGGAAAGGAGCTGATTGGGTTGATACAGATTATTCTGGGCGATAAGGGAAGCGGAAAAACCAAGCGTCTGATTGATCTTGTAAACGAATCACTGAAGAATGAACACGGCAACATCATTTTTATCGATGACGATAAGCGATATATGTACGATCTGCGGCATGAAATCCGCTTCGTAGACGCCAGCGAATATCCCGTAGGGCATAAAAGCACCGCCAATGAAATGCTGGCGTTCATCTGCGGTATGCTGTCGGCGAATTTTGATGTATCTCTGATTGCGATGGATGCGTTTAAAAAGCTGGTGCGCACGCCGCTGGAGGATGCGGAAATGAAGGTGTTCTTCGAAAAGCTGGATGCGCTGTCCGAGGCGCACAACTGCAAATTCCTGATTTCCATCAGCGCGGCGGAGAACGTCGTTCCGGACTACATCCAGAAGTACGTGATCTGACATTACGAATATTGCGGTCTAAAGCCGTCCGGCAACGGGCGGCTCTTTTCAGAAGGCTATGCGAAACAAAATCAAAATCATTGCGGGCGTGATTCTCATCGCTGCGCTCATTACGCTGGGCTTCATCGTGGTGCGCGGCGCGGTGAGCTTTATCAAAAATGCGGATGTGAATGCATCCGAACCGGATCCGATGTTTGCCGCGCCTGCCGAAATCGTTACGCGCCCGCCCGTGGTCGAGAAAACCCAGCCGCCGCATAAGACGCTCGACGATTATGTGCCGGATGTGGAAACGCCCGTGGATAAAACCGCCGAAGAGTTGGGCAGGGAAGCGCAAAACCGGAACTGAAGCCGGCGCCGATTCATGAAATTCGCCGAATCACATAAGATACTATCATCTTTGAAAATCGGCGGGTGAAGCCATGAACGGCAAAAAATGGATCTGTCTTGCGGCGGCGCTCGGCGCGGGCTATGCATCCGGAAGTGAAATCGCGCTGTTTTACGCGCAGCTGGGTCGAGGTGCGCACATTGCGGCGCTGATCGCCGCGGCGATTTATGCTGGCTTCGGGCTTCTGTGCGTTCGATTGAAGCGCGATACCGGCGCGGATAATCTGCCGCTGGCGCTGCGCAGGCGCATGGGCGCGGGCGCGGGTCAGGCGGCGGCGCTTCTGCACCTTGCCGCGATGGCGATTGCGGCGCTTCGATCGGTGAATATGGCGGGGCGGATTGCGGAAATTCTGCTGCCCGCGCAGCAGGCATACATCGTGGGCGCGGGAATATGCGTATTGCTCGCCGCGGCGCTGGCGCGCGATCGCGGCGCGGCGGGCGCGATCTGGATATTCGTCTGCGTGCTGGGCGCGCTGTTTCTGATGCTGGGCGGAAGATCGGTAAAATCCGGACTTTCGCACGTGCAGCTGTTGATTGAAGATTCCATTCCAGCATCGGTGCTTTCCGGCGCGCTGCACGGATCGATGCTGTGCGCCGTGACCGGCAGCGCGATGCTGGACGCGGCGCATGATGAAAAATCGGCGCTTTGCGCGGGCGGCGCGCTGTTCTGTATGCTGGAAATTGCGTATCTGTGCATGAAAAGCGCGGGCAAGAACGTGCTTTCGCTGCGCCAGCCGTTTATCGCCATGGCGGCGGCGTGGGGGAGCGCGGGGCAGATCGCGGTATCCATTCTGATGATTTCCGGCGCGGCGCTGACATTGCGCGTCTGCGTCCGCGGCACGATCCGAATTGTGCGGGAAAGGCGCGAATTGTGATGTTAAATTATCAAGATTATGCCGAATTCAATTGACGATTCTTGCACAATGGGTTATAATATCACTTGTGTCAATACGCTCACTAGCCCCGAGCTAAGGCATGATGCGCGTCGGTACTGACCACACTGATTCGCAAAAGCATTGATCTTATTTGGAGGAATTACTCGTGAGTACTTATATGGCGAATCCCCAGAACGTCGAACGTAAGTGGTACGTGATCGACGCAGAGGGCATGGTACTCGGCCGCCTGGCTTCTCAGGTAGCTTCCATGCTCCGTGGCAAGCATAAGCCCACCTTCACCCCGAACTGCGATTGCGGCGATTACATCATCGTGATCAACACCGATAAGCTGGTGCTGACCGGCAACAAGCTGGATGACAAGATGTACCGCTATCATACCGGCTATCCGGGCGGACTGAAGGAAGTCAGCTATCGCAAGCTGATGGCCAAGAAGAGCGATTTCGCTTTCACCGAGGCTGTTCGCCGCATGCTGCCGAAGGGACCCCTCGGCTACGCGATGGCGAAGAAGCTGTTCGTATATACCGGCGCAGAGCACAAGCATCAGGCACAGAAGCCTGAACTGCTCAAGCTGTGATTAGGGAGGAGGACGAAAAATGGCTAATACTGTTTGCTTCCATGCCGTTGGCAGAAGAAAAAAGGCGATCGCTCGCGTTCGTCTGATCCCCGGTGAGGGCAATATCGTTATCAACAAGCGTAATCTGGACGAATACTTCGGCTATGAAACGCTGAAGACCGTCGTTCGTCAGCCCCTTGAGCTGACCGAAACCCTCGGCAAGTTCGACGTGATCGTCAACTGCAAGGGCGGCGGATTCACCGGCCAGGCTGGCGCGATCCGTCATGGCATCGCCCGCGCGCTGGTAAAGGCGGATGAAGGCTACAAGGCCGCCATCAAGAAGGCTGGCTTCCTGACCCGTGATCCGCGCATGAAGGAGCGCAAGAAGTACGGTCTCAAGGCCGCCCGCCGCGCGCCCCAGTTCTCGAAGAGATAATTATACGCGATCAATTCAAAATCCCCGAAAGACAGATTGTCTTTCGGGGGGTTTTTTCTATATGGCAAGGAACGTCGAGATAATTTCTGTGCGGTGCGGTAGAATACAAGCTGCCGAAGGTGAGAAGAACGCGGGATTATCAGGGGCGGAATTCGATCGATTCTGCGCAAAGCTCTGTGCCCTTCACATTCTTTATATCCGCGGCGCAAAATAACGTGAACCGCGAAAGAAGAAAATCGACGTGTATAACATTCAACCGATTTTTACGAAGGCTGTAATCGAACCGCGATCGGTCGGGGGGGTTCGGAAATGAGAGAAGCGATTCTTGTAGAAGGGCTTACCAAAGCATACGCAGGAAAAACGGTGGTTGATCATCTGAATCTTTCTGTGACGTGCGGTACGGTGTTCGGCCTGCTCGGCGCAAACGGCGCTGGGAAAAGCACTGCGATCGAATGCATGCTCGGCACCAAGCAGGCGGATGCGGGTACGGTTCGTCTGCTGGGACAAAACCCGAAAAAGCGCCGCCGCGCGCTTTTTGAACGGATCGGCGTGCAGTTTCAGGAGGGCGACTATCATAGAGAAATCAGGGTTTCCGAACTTTGTGAGGAAACCGCAAGCCTCTATCGCAAGCGCGCCGATTGGCGCGCTCTGTGTGCGCAGTTCGGCATCGGCGATAAGGCAAACGCGGCGGTGAAAAGCCTTTCGGGCGGCGAACGGCAGCGGCTTTTTATCGTGCTGCGCTGATCCCGCAGCTGGAGCTGGTATTTCTTGACGAACTGACCACCGGATTGGACGCAAGAGCGCGCCGCGGCGTTTGGAAAACGCTCGAAGCCCTGAAGAAACAGGGACTTACGATTTTTCTGACTTCATACTTTATGGATGAAGTGGAAGCATTGTGCGATGGAATCTGCATTTTGAAAAAGGGTAAGCCTGTATTTTGCGGAACTGTAGAACAGGCGAAAAAACAATGCGGCTGTGAACGCTTTGAAGACGCCTATTTGCAGCTTTCGGATGAGGAGGCGGACGCATGAAACGATTTTTCACCTTTCTGAAAACGGAGTTAAAGCTCAGCTTGCGGGATATGAATATGCCGATCTTCGCCGTGATCATGCCGCTCGCAATTTTCGCCATTCTCGGCGTCATCTATAGCACAAAGCCCGCCTATAACGGTGCGGATTATACTTTTTTGGAACAGACATTTGGCGCGACCGGTGCGATTGCCATTTGCGCCGGCTGTCTGATGGGTTTGCCGCAGGCGGTATCCAGCCTGAGAGAGATGAAAATTCTCAAGCGCTTTCGCGTTACGCCGGTCAGTCCGATATTCATTCTTGGGGTAGAGCTGTCCATGTATATCGTCTACTGCGCCGTGTCCCTCGCGACGCTGTCGGCTGCGGCGCTTCTGTGGGGCGTTCGGCTGCGCGGCTCGCTTCCGGCTTTCCTTGGAAGCTGGGCGCTTACCATGCTTTCTACCCTGTCCATCGGCATGCTGGTCGGCGGCGTGGCAAGGGATGTCAAGCAGGCCAGCGTCATTGCGTCGATTCTCTATTTCCCGATGCTGATCTTTTCCGGCACAACGCTGCCGATCGAGGTCATGCCGCCCGTGATGCAGAAGATCGTCCGTTTCTTCCCGCTCACACAGGGCATTACGATGATGAAAAATGCTTTTTTAGCGATCTGCGCGGGCAGCATACTGGCGCCGTTTTGCGTAATGATCGGCGTTGCCGCGCTTTGCACGGCGCTCTCCGTGCGCTTTTTTCGTTGGGAGTAAACGAATGCGCTTCCGGAAAAATCTCAAAATGGAATAATGGAATAAGCGGTAATCAGAACCGGTTACATCGAAACAGAGCCGATGATTCGCACATCCAATCGGGTGTGCATCGTCGGCTCTGTTTTGCTGATCGACGTTATAAATTCTCAGATTGCGCTTGACGGAATTCGTAATGGTAAATATAATGAATTTGGGGTAAATATCTGATTTTCGGCATGAAAGGCGGGAAGTGTATGGACAAACAATCCGCGCTTCGTGAATACTTCGGTTATACTGCGTTCCGTGAGGGGCAGGGTCAATTGATCGATGCGATTCTGGCAGGACGCGATGTTTTTGGAATCATGCCAACCGGCGGCGGAAAGAGTTTGTGCTATCAGATCCCCGCGCTGCTGCTGTCCGGAATCACGCTCGTAATTTCGCCGCTGATTTCTCTGATGCAGGATCAGGTGAAGGCGTTAAAGGAAGCTGGAATTTCAGCCGCCTATATCAACAGTACGCTTACTTCATCACAGATGCGCACGGCGTTTTCGCGGATTCGGGACGGTCAATACAAAATCATCTACATTGCGCCGGAACGGTTGATGACGGATGGTTTTCTTGCGCTTGCAAACGATATGGAAATCAGCCTGATCGCGGTAGATGAAGCGCACTGCATTTCATCGTGGGGACAGGATTTTCGCCCCAGCTACCTGAAAATAGTTGATTTCATCAAGAACCTGCGCAAACGCCCCGTGGTGGCTGCGTTCACAGCGACGGCAACGGATGTGGTGCGCGGAGATGTGGAGCGCATTCTGGAATTGCAAAATCCGCTGCGCGTAATCACGGGCTTCGACCGGCCGAACCTGCGTTACGAAGTACTGTCGCCGAGCCGGAAAAACGATGAATTGATGCGGATTCTGCGCGCGCATCCGGATGAGAGCGGCATCATATACTGCGCGACCCGCAAAAAGGTGGAAACGGTTTGCGATCTGCTGTGTGCCTACGGTTTTCCAGCCACGCGCTATCATGCGGGACTGTCGGAGGAGGAACGCAGGCGGAATCAGGAGGATTTCGTGTACGATCGAAAACCCGTCATGGTGGCAACCAACGCCTTCGGCATGGGGATTGATAAATCCAATGTGCGCTATGTGCTCCACTACAATATGCCGCAAAGTTTGGAAGCCTATTATCAGGAGGCGGGCAGGGCCGGCCGCGATGGCGAAGCGTCGGACTGTGTATTGCTCTATAGCAGCGGCGATGTGCGAACGGCGCGTTTTCTCATCGAAAACGGCGAACAGAATGAAGCGCTTATGCCCATGGAACAGGAACAGATCCGGAAGATGGAATTGAAACGCCTTTCCATCATGATCGGCTACTGCAAAACGGAAAAGTGCCTGCGGGGCTACATTCTGGATTATTTCGGACAGGAGCACCCGCCGCTTTGCGGCAACTGCTCCAATTGCACTGGGCAGTTTGAAATACGGGATTTCACCCGCGAAGCGCAGATGATTCTATCCTGTGTGAAGCGGATTAAAAGCAAGCTGGGTTACTATGTGGGCGCTGCCCTTGTGATTCGGGTTCTGCGCGGCAGTAAGGATCGGCGCATCGCGCAATTGCATCTGGATGAAATCACGACCTACGGCATGATGCGCAATACCTCCCGATCTGATATTCATGCCTACATCGACGCTTTGATGGCGCAGGGATACCTAGCCGTCGAAGCACAGCATCAGTCGCTGCGCGATACCGAAAAGGCAAGAGAAATCCTGTTTGGCGGGCAGAAGGTTGAAATCAGAGTTCGTTCCACCGAGCAGCCAAAAGAAAAGAAATCCTCGCGGAAGGAAAGTACTCAATCCTCCGATCTCTTTGAACAGCTCAGAATCCTTCGTGCGCAGATTGCAAAGCAGCGCGGCATTGCGGCCTACATGGTGTTTTCCGATGCAACGCTTCACGATATGGCGCGCAAAAAACCCAAAACGGATAGCGAAATGCTGGATGTCAAAGGCGTAGGAGAATTCAAACTGAAACGCTACGGAGAATTGTTTTTGCAAAAGATTGCGGAATTTAAGTGAGGGGAACAGTGATATAATTGGTAAGAAAGAAATGTGTTTAAGATGGATTGCTATCCGAAGTCCCAAACCTGCATTAACACCTAAGAAAGAAAATAGCGGAAGAGAAAAACAGACAACCAAGTGGTGAAAGAATAAAGCTGTGTTTCCAAACAATCACCATGGATATTCTCTGTTAATTATATTCAGCTCTAGTACATGCCGAGCACTTTTGCAAGCCGTCCGCACTTGATTTTTAGGCGCGAATGTGCTATCCTTGGTTTGATGAAATTTGATTTATGGATTTATGTGTCGTGGATGGCGTAAGCCACAAACCATGGTTTGACAGGGGAGGAACAGCGATGAAACAATGTATGGATGCGGAAAATCTGCATCGCCGTTTGAAAAAGATTATCGGGCAGGTGCAGGCGGTCGATCGAATGATCGATCAGGATGTGCCCTGTGAGGATATCCTGTCGCAGATCAACGCCGCGAAATCCGCGCTGAACGGCTGCGGCAAGGTGGTGCTGGAGGGTCATATCCGGCATTGCGTCCGCGATGG
>CAKUKP010000061.1 GCA_934663625.1 uncultured Clostridia bacterium | reverse complement strand
TATCGTAGGTATCCCAGCCGATTTCGGTACAGGTGGGCGCCTGTGCATTGTGATGGACGAAATTGTGTCCCGACGCTTTGATTTCCACGTAGGTGGTGTAATCGCAGTTTTTGCAGGTATCGTAGGCGTTCCAGCCGATTTCGGTGCAGGTGGGCGCTTTGGGATCATGATGGACGAAATCGTGACCCGACGCTTTGATTTCTACATAGCTGGTATAATCGCAGTTTTTGCAGGTATCGTAGGCGTTCCAGCCGATTTCGGTGCAGGTGGGCGCTTTGGCTTCGTGACGGACGAAATCATGACCGGTGGCGGAGATTTCTTCCGTTTTCGTTTTGCTGCATTCGGTACAGGTATAGACTTTTTCGCCCGCCTTCGTGCAGGTGGGATTCAGCGTTATCGTGCCATTATCCCATTCGTGGTGGTTTACAGCATCCGTAGCATCGCAACGGGAGCACTTTTTCCAGTGATTGTCATCATCATACTGCCAGATGAAGAAATCGTGGTTATTCGGGTTCGAACCGTACCATGTATCAGTGAACGTGTCAGTTTTACTTGTGTAGTAGCAGAGGCCACAGGATTTGTAGTATATGGTAGGAGATACGCAGTTGGCTTCGGACTTGAGATATTCCGGCATATGGTTGTCTACGATCATGTGACTACCTTCAGAGCTTCTGCCCCGATCGCAGTAGATGCAGGGTTTCCAGTGACCGGAATCATCGTAGGACCAGGTATCAGAGAATGTATGACCGCCGTAATACGATCCGCCGCAGGTGCTGCAGGTTCCCGCCGTGACGCAGGTTGCATCGCCGCCGGAGCAGCTGCCGGTATCGGTCGCGCCGCAGCCGGAGCGCTGGCAGGTGCGGGTGTGCGTGCCGCTGCCGTTTGACGTCCATTTGCCCCAATCGTGGCCGAGCGCGCCGTATTTTCCGCCGCACTTTGCACAGGTTTTGCCCGTGGTGCAGGTGGGCGTTTCGGTGCCGCCGGTATGGCGGAACATATCCTCATTTCCTACAAGACTATATTCTTCTTTGCAGTTCGGACACCAGACAACTGCAAAATGGTATGTACCGCTGACACCTTCCTCATCAGAGGAAGGCAGGGGTACGGAAAAGCCGTTTTGTTCGGCGCATTGCAGATGACGGGGGTTCTCTCCCTCAGTCAAAACCTGCGGTTTTGACAGCTCCCCCATCAGGTGGAGCCAAGGGTTACGAAGATCATGCTGGTTTTAGCCTGCGTGAGTTTTGAAATCTTGAATCAATGGATTCCAAAACGTGGGTTAGAAGTTTATGACAATAGGATAGGAACAAAGAAGCCGTGCCCCTTGAATCTATGGGGGCACGGCTTTGTCGTATTCATCGCGGCAGCAGTTGGGGTCAAGCGCCCTGCGTTTGGAACAGGGCGGTCAGGGTTTCGAAATCTACGATGTTATCGACGGTCGGATCGATAACGGTGAGATTCAAGCCGTAGAGTTCGTTCGCGCGCTGCTGGAACGCGGCGATGGCGGACAGGGTAGCATAATCGAGTACGCCCTCCTGCATATCATCTACGCGCAGAAGTCCTTCCTGATAGAGCCGCAGCTGCACATAGCGGATGGCTTCGGGATCGCTGTCCGGATCGAGATATTCGATCTGCGGCTGTTCCCAGCCGGGCTGCGTGGGTTCGGCAGTGACATCCGGCACGGGTACTTCGGTGGGATCCGGTTCCGCCGCGGGGATGCCGAACAGGCTTTCGCTGGTTGCGCTGTTCTGGCCGCCGACCGCATAGGCGGTAACGTATAGCTTGTATAGACCCGCGGGCATCTGGCTGAGCGGTACAGTGCGGCTGGTATCGTTGGTTTCGCCCAGAGGATAGGACGTGCCATCCTGATAGACCAGCGTGACATCATAGTACGCGACATCGCCATCCGCGCTCCATGTGAAGGTGGGATCGGAGGTGAGATACTGTACGCCGTCCTGCTGATACGCGGATGCGCCGATGTTGATCACCGGATTGGATACCGTGGGTTCGGCGGTCGGCTCCGGCGTGGGCTCGGCGGTGGGTTCGGGCGTGATCAGCGGAATGACGAACTGTACGTTCTGCCATACGATATCCACATCCGTGCCGTTCACCGGCAGCGCGCCGATCTGCAGCGTGTATACCTCGCCCGCCGCGAAATCGGCGGTGGACAGATTGAATTCGGTGTAGCCTACGGGGCCTGCCTCGCGCAGTGAATTGCCCTGCGCATCCAGCAGCCGCAGATAATAGCCCTGCACATCGCCGTCGGCAGACCAGCGCACGGCGTGGTCGCCTTCGTCCAGCGTGATTACGCCGCCATCGGCGGTGCTGCCGGAAATCGCTACGTTCAGATTGTCGATCCTGCCGACGGGTTTGGCGGTCGGCTCCGGCGTGGGTTCGGCGGTGGGTTCGGGCGTGATCAGCGGAACCGTGAACTGCACGTTCTGCCATACGACGTCCGCCTCCGCGCCGTTGACCGGCAGCGCGCCGACCTGCAGCGTGTAAACCTCGCCCGGCGTTAAGCTGGAGGTGGGCAGACTGAATTCGGTGTTGCTTACAGGGCCGGCTTCGCGCAGCACATTGCCCTGGCTGTCCATCATGCGCAGATAATAGCCTTGCACATCGCCGTCGGCGGACCAGCGCACGGTGTGATCGCCCTCTTCCAGCGCAATCACGCCGCCATCGGCGCTGCCGCCGGAAATATCGATGTTCACCGTATCGATTCTGCCGATGGGTTCGGCGGTGGGTTCCGGCGTAGGTTCAACGGTGGGTTCAATGGTAGGCTCTGCCGTGGGTTCCATCGTGGGTTCTGCGGTCGCTTCGCCGGGCACCTGCCAGCCGTTGCCCTGATACTGTTCCAGATATTGCAGGGTCAGATTATCGCAGATTCCGGTAACGTCCAGCGTGTGTCTGCCCATCTGTTCATTGACGTACTGCTGGAAGCGGCCTACGGCGGCGACGGTGCGCCGTCCGTAATCGCCATCGATATCCGAATCGGAAAGCAGACCGATATCGCGCAGCATTTCCTGCACAAAGGCGATGGATTCGGGATCGGAGGACGCGTCTACAAATACGTTCTTGCCCTCGTCCGGATCCTGCGTCGGTTCGACGGTGGGTTCGGCAGTGGGTTCAAGGGTGGGGATCGTCGTGGGCGCGATCGTCGGCGTTGCGGTCGGCACGGTGGTCGGCGCGGCGGTCGGTTCGATCACGCGGATGTTGTTCTGGATGCAGTATTCCAGATAGGCGCGCGTAAGCGCATCGCATTCGCCGCTGGGTACGAGCGTCTGCGTGCCGCGCTTATCGTTGACCCAGTACTGGAAGGTCTTGACCGCATCCACGGTGCGATTGCCGTATACGCCGTCCACATCCCGTTCGCTGAGCAGACCGAGCTTTGCCAGCATGTTCTGCACGCCGCCGATATCCTTTGCGGACGACCACGCATTGATGGTATCGCTGGTGGGCGCGGGCGTAGGCGTAGCGGTGGGCGCGGGGGTGGGGGCAGATGTGGGCTGCGGGGTCTGCGTCTGCTGCTCCTCCCACCAATCGATGTAGTAGTTCAGGAACGCCATGGTGTTCACATCCACCACGCCGGACACCTCCAGCGCGTCGTAGCCCTGCAGCTGATTGACGCGGGACTGGAAGTTCTTGACCGCGTTTTTGGTGGAAACGCCGTAGATGCCGTCCGCGCTGCCTTCCTTCATGATGCCCAGCGCGATCAGCTTTCTCTGCACGGCGCGGATATCGGCGCGCGAGGAATTCGCGTCCACCGCGACGTCATAGGGGCTGGCGGTGACGGCGGGCTTGCGCAGCGAAATCGAGGAATTCAGCAGCCACTGCTGGGTCTTTTTGCCCGCGATGCCATCCACGACGAGCTTTTCCGCCGGAGAGCAGTAATCGTTGACGTAGGTCTGGAAATCGCGCACCGCCTGCTTGGTGGCGCTGTTGTAGGTGCCGTTTACATAGCGCTGATCCAGCCAGCCGAGGTTCGCCAGATACTGCTGCAGCTTCGTGATATCGCTCTTCGAGGAGCTGGAACTGATGGTTGTATAGCCCTTCGATTCGGCGGTATCCAGAATCGTGGGCTTGCCCGTGGGTCTGGCGGTCGGCTTCGAGCCGGACGAATTCGAGCCGGACGAGGAATTGGAGCCGCCGGTCTGGTTGTTGTAATCCTGATTCACATCGCCGGAATAGGTATAATCCATCCAGGAAAGCTCCGGATCCTTCAGCGGCGCGAAGGTGGCGGTGGCGTAGGGCGTGGGCGAAGCCGTGACGTTGGGCGCCCAGGAAGCCGCGGTGGACGCCGACGGGGACAGGCTGGGCAGCGCTTCCTTCGTGGTATCGCCGGAGCCGAGCGAATTGAGCAGCGCCAACAGGCCGATGACCGCGGCGATGACGACCGCCGCGCCGATGGCGATGTAGAGCACCGTGCGGCTCCTGCCGCGCTCCTGCTCCAGTTCTTCGTCGATTTCATCTTCGACGGATGCGCGATCCGCCGCGGAGGCGTTTTTGCGCTGCGCGATGTACGCCGTGCCGTTTTCTTCAAAGTAGAAATGGCGCTTGCGCGGATCATCTACGCTTTCCACGCTGGCGCGAAGCTTTTTCATGCCCGTTTCAAAGGCGTCCTCCATGCCCGCGATGGGCACGACCGCGCCATCATTCGTGCGCTGCGCGCAGCTGCGGGGCAGATATTCGCGGATGCGGATCGTGCCGCCGCGCTTGGTATCCATCGCGATATACACGATGCCGTTTGCATCCTGACCCAGCGCGCGGCCGATCAGAAAGCGATCGTTGTATACCGGCGTGCCCGGCAGCAGCTGAATCTGCGGTACGGCGGCGCGGGAATCCTTGCCGCAATGCGGGCAGATTTCATTGCCCTCCATTTCGCCGAAGCAATACATACAAAGGTTCTCGTATGCCATATGATTCACTCCTTATTTTAATAGGATAATACGTCGTTCAGCATAATACGTCATCCAGTTCCGCGCGCACATCTGCGAAGATTTCTTCGATCGAACGCGTAGATTCGATGCGGTGGACGCGCTGCGGTTCGGCGGCCTGAATATCATCAAAGCCCGCGTACACGCGGTTTACAAACGCTTCCTTTTCGATTTCGATTCGATCCAGCTCCTGCGTATTGCGGCGCAGGCGCTGGGATATTTCCGCCTGATCGCCCACGAACAAAAGCGTGCGATCCGGAACGGCTTCCATTGCGAATCTATTTATTTGACGTATAAAGTCGTCGCCGAGTTCACGCCCGCGCGCCTGATATGCGATGCTGGAGTCCAAAAATCGATCGCAAAGTACAATTTTTCCTTCGGAAATTGCAGGCAGGATCACACTGCGCACATGTTCCACGCGCGCGGCGGCGAAAAGCAGCGCTTCGCATTCATCGGTCATGCCTTTGTTTTCGATGCCCAGCACCACATTTCGGATGCGTTCGGCGATGGGGGAGCCGCCCGGTTCGCGCGTGGGTACGACGTCATAGCCGCGCGCGCGCAGATATTCCGCCGACAGGCGCATTTGCGTGCTTTTGCCGCAGCCATCCGCACCTTCGTAGGTGATGAACCGGCCGCGTTCGCGCTCAGTGGGTTCAATGAGCATATCGGTAAGCTCCGAAACCGTCATGGCGATGTGCTCCGCGCCCGCGTTTTCCAGTTCCTCGCGCGTGCCGAAGCCATAGCCCGCGCCGATGGTGTGCAGCCCCATTTTGCGTCCGGCTTCGATATCGAAGAGCCGGTCGCCGATCATTACCGTGGTATCGGGATCATATGCATCGGGCAGCGCGCGCTGAATCAGCGCGCATTTATCGGCGGTTTTGCTTTCCATGGTGATGCCCACCAGCGCATCGAAATAACGATCAAAGCCGAAGTGTTCGGCGATTTGGCGAACGAAGATTTCCGGCTTGCCGCTGGCGATGGCGATGTACGCGCCCCGCCGCTTCAGCGCGCGCAGCAGCGGCGCGACGCCTTCGTACACGCGGTTTTCCTGCCAGCCGATGGGGGTATAGCGTTCGCGGTAGAGGTTCGTGGCGCGGATCGCATCTTCCTCGGTCATGCCGGCGTACATTTCGAATGCGGCGATCAGCGGAGGGCCTACGAAGCGTTCCAGTATCGCCTGCTCCGGCACGCATCTGCCCATTTTTTCAAGCGCGTAGGCGACGCATTTCGTGATGCCCTCGCCGTTATCATTAATCGTTCCGTCCAGATCGAACAGCAGCGTATTGTATCTCATAGCGCGCAATACCTCATAATATATAGTAGGAATATATCTCCACTTCACATTGTATCAGTGCAAATATGACATTTCAAGCAACGGCGCATGACATCGAACCGAACAATGCGCCGCGGCGGTTGAAATGCACGGAAATGTGTGGTAAGATCATAATGATAAAATGGGTGGAGGATGAACATGCTGAATCAGGCAATTGCACGCGCGTGCCTTCTGATGGAGAGCGCCGCGGGAAGTTTTGTATGGGCGGAAAATGTATCCAAGGTGATCATCACCTGTCTTTTGAGCATGGTGCCCGCGTTTGAGGGCAGATACGCCATTACGATCATGGTGGGCATGAATATGCCCGTGGGCATCGCGTTTTTGCTGGCGCTTACCTTTTCTACGATACCGATGCCGCTGATTTTGCTGCTGCTGCGGCCGGTGCTGGACTGGTTCTATCGCCTGCCGATCAAGCCGGTGCGGAAATTCGCCGCATGGGTGGAAAACCGCAGCCGCCGCAAGCAGGAACAGATGCAGCAGGAAAAGGGCAAGGGCATTCGCGCGAAGCTTCGCGGCAAGGTTTCGGATGGATTTCTGGATCTGCTGGGGCTGTACATATTCGTGGCGGTGCCGCTTCCCGGCACGGGCGTTTGGACGGGCAGCGCGATTGCGACGCTGTTTGAAATGCCGCGCGGCAAGGCGGCGATCGCCATCGTGCTGGGCAATATGACGGCGTGCGCGCTGATGATGATGGCGGCGCGCGGCGTGATCGCATTGCCGTTCTTTAAGTGAGGTAAGCGACGGGGGTTCTCTCCCTCCGTCAGCGGCAGATGCCGCTGACACCTCCCTCATCAGAGGGAGGCATGGGTTACGAACGATTGAGATTGACTGGTGGTTTTACGGGGGGAGTGCAGATGCTGAAGGTGTACACCGGCGAAAATCGCTGCCTGAGCGCGGAGCTGATCGCGCGCGTGGGCGAAGCGATGGCGCAGTGCGATGCGGATTTATTCATCATCGTGCCGCGCCAGCTGACGCTCTTGACGGAGCGTACGCTGATTCGCGAAATGCATCTGCGCGGTTCCTTCCGTTTGCGCGTGATGTCGCCCGCGCGCCTGTGCGGGTTGATCTTTCAGGCGGCGGGTGCGCCCGGCGGGGTGCGCGTGGATGATCGCGGGCGGGTGATGCTGGTGCGCGCCGCGCTGCGCGATGTACAGGATCAATTGACGATCTATAAAAACGCGCGCCGCAGGCGCGGCTTTGCCGAACGATGCGCAAAGCAGCTGGAAACGCTGGCGCAGGGACTGGTGACGAGCGATGATCTGCGCGCCTGCGCCGAAGAAGAAACGGGCGCGGACCGGCTCAGGCTGCTTGATCTCGCCGCCGTGATGGATGCGGTGAACGCGCGGATGCAGGATCGATATCAGGACGGCGATACCGAATTGATCGCCGCCGCCGCGCGCGCGGAGAGCGCCGCGTTTATCGAAGGGGCGCGCTTTTTCTTTTATGGATTTGATATGATGCCGCATACGCTGATTCAGCTGGTGGGGCGCATCGCTGCGCGCGCGGACGCGCAGCTTTTCTTTCCGCTGAAGAATGACGCCGAAGCGCGGGATTATCTGTGCTATCAGGGTGCGGAACAGGCGCTTGGCAGGATATTTGCGCAATGCGGCGGCACGCGCGTGCGCGTAAACGCGCCGGATGCGCGGCCGGCGGATGTGAGCGCACTGACGGATGAAATTTACGCCGTGCGCAAGCGCGCCTTTCACGGCGCGCCGCGGCATGTGCGCGCGCTGATGGCGCAGGATGTGCGGCAGGAATGTATGCAGGCGGCGGCGACGGCGCGGCGGCTGGCGATGCGCGGCATGCGCTGGAGCGATATGCAGCTGATCGTTGCCGATCTGGAAAGCTACCGGCAGACGCTGATCGAGGCGTTTCGCCTGTACGATGTGCCGCTGTTTCTGGGCAGCAGCCGCGCGGTTTCGCGCACGGCGACCGCGGAATGCCTGATCGCCGCGCTGCGCATCTGCGATGGCGGCTGGCGCACGGAGGACGTATTTACGCTTCTGCGAACGGGCTATGTGGACGCGAACCCCGACGAGGTGGATCGACTGTGCAATTACGCCGTGCGGCGGGGAATTGACCGCGCGCGCTGGACGCGGCCGTTTACGCGCGGCGACAACGCCGAAATCGAAGCGATGGAGGAAATCCGCCGTCGGATCGCCGAACCGGTATTGCAGCTGAAGGCGCGGCTTGCCCGGGCGCAGGATCTGCGCGGGCAGCTTGCCGCGGCGTTTGAATATCTGGAATGCGTGCGCGCCTACGAGCGCAGCCAGGATTTGCAGCGCGATCTGACCGATCGCGGCATGTATGAAGCCGCGGGCGAGCTTTCGCAGGCGTGGAACGGCATCATCGGCGCGATGGATCAATTGAGCGATCTGATGGGCGGCGCGCGCATGGCGATTTCGGAGCTTGCGCAGACGCTGACCGAGGCGCTGGAGGCGGCGGCGATCAAGCCGCTGCCGCAGAGCGGGGACGCGGTATTTGCGCAGAGCGCGGGACGGATGCTGATGCAGAGCGCCAAATGCGTATTTCTGATGGGGCTTGCGGATCGCGGCGGCGCGGCGGACGATGGATTGATCAACGGCGGATTGCAGCGGCGCGTGGCGGCGCGCACGCAGGCGTATCTGGGGCCTGACCCGCGCGAAGCGGCGCTGATGCGCAGGTTCTATGTGAAATCCGCGCTGGGCATGGCGACGGATTACGTGGTTCTGTCCTGCCCGTTGAGCGGGACGGACGGCGCGGCGCAGCGGCCGGACGCGATCTTTTCTGAATTCCGCGCGATTTTCCCCGATGCGGCGATCGATGGCGGCGTTCGGCAGGATGAAGCCGCGCTCCGGCGGATGCTGTGCGCGCCTGCGGCGGCGGAAAGCCTGCTGGCGGGGGCGGTGAGCCGCGCGCGGGACGGTGAAGCGCCGAACGAAACGGAATTGACGGCGGCGGGAACGCTGCGCCGCATGGCGGAGCGCATGCCCGATCTGCGCGGCAAGCTTGCGCGGATGCTGGGCGCGCAGGATGAATATGCGCCCATCGGCGCGCGGGCGGCGCGGGCGCTGTACGGGCGGATTCAGCAGATCAGCGTGACCCGATTGGAGGGCTTTGCGAAATGCCCGTTTTCCCATTTTATCAAGTATGGATTGCGCCCCGATCGCGTGCAGCCGTTTGAAATGAACCGCCAGCAGGTAGGCACGTTTCTGCACGCGGCGATTTCGGAATTTTTGCGCCGGTACGGCGAGCAGTTAAATGAAATGCCGGCTTCGGAAGCGGATGCGCGCATGGGCGAAATCGCCGATCGCATGGTGCGCGATATGCGCGCGGGCAGCCCGATGGAGGACAGCGCCGCGGCGCGCGCGGAGGGAAGATCGATGTGCGCCATCGCGCGCAGGAGCGCGCGCGTGCTGGCGGAGCAGATGCGGGGCAGCAGGTTCCGCGCCGAATTTACCGAACAGGATTTCGGCAGAGAGGACAAAAACGGACTGCGCGCGGGCGATGTTGCGCTGGAGGGCAGGATCGATCGCGCCGACCGATGGACGGACGGCGGCGCGGTGCGCATCGTGGATTTCAAGCTGGGCGGAAAGAAGATCGATCTGGCGGCGATGTACCACGGATTGCAGCTGCAGCTGCCGGTGTATCTGGGCGCGGCGATGTGCAGATGGAACACGCGCAGCGCGGGCATGTATTATTTTCCGCTGTCCGAGGGTATTGTGAATACGCAGAGCACCGACGCGGACACGGTGGAAGCCGAGCGAAATCACGATCTGCGCATGCAGGGCGTGCTGCCGCGGGACGAGGAACTGATGCAGGCGCAAACGCCCGAACCGGCGCACGTGTTTCAGGCGCGGTTTAGCAAGGACGGGCGGCTCTACGCAAACGAGCTCTGCGCGGATGAACTGGATTTTAAGCGGCTGGTGCGGCACGCCCAGAAACGGGCGAGCGAGGAAATTCAGCGGATTCGATCCGGCGAATCGCAGGTAAGCCCTGTGCTTTTCGGCACGATGAACCCATGTACATACTGTGATGAACGCGATTCCTGCCTGTTCGATTCGCGGTCGGACGCCAAAAAGGTGCGGCGCATGCCGAGCATGAAGTGGGCGGAGGTATTTGAAAAGATCGCGTTGGAGGATGAAGCATAGCGAGCGGACGCAATTGCGCCCGCTTGTATTAATAGAATGCGCTCTCTCCCTCAGTCGGCAGCCTTGCTGCCGCCAGCTCCCTCACAGAGGAAGCCAGGGGTTTTGGATGATCGGCTTGCCATGCATTGAAACCCCTGAAATATGCGGTGTAATTCGATCAGGCTGCAATATTTGGAACCGGCGTTCGCAGTTGCGCGTCAGATAGATAGAATGGATTATAGCTGTTTTAGTTTTGAGGTAAATCGGTTCCGTATACTGAATGTGCAAGGAGATTTGGCGATGAAGAGATGTATTCCGTTATTCATGCTTTTGCTTGCCCTGATGTTTTCGTGCGCTGCTGCGGAAAGGACGGTCTATCCCGATCAGGGCGGCGTAGCGGTTTTTGTAGAGGATGGGAAATGCGGGCTGATCAATTCGGATGGTGAAATCATACTCGATGCGGAATACGATTCCATAGAGCCGTTCGACGGTAAGCGTTTTACCGTAGTGCATCAGGATAGATGGTCGGGAATCATTCGATCGGATGGTACGGTTGTGCATCCGTGTGATGCGTGGTTCATTGATACGATAAAGGAGCCGGATATCGTAAGTATTCGATATGAGGATGAAAGAAACTGCTGCATTATGGATATTGGAACCGGCGAGATATTGCTGGAGGATGCCGGAAACTGGTGTGGCTTAGAATCCGGCTTCTATTGTATTAGACGCGATGAAGTTAGTGAGATTTACGATGATGAGATGAATCTGCTTCTGACGCTGCCCGGCAGTGTCAGCCAGATTCAGGACGGTTGGATCATTATGTATGACGGTAAAGCACGATGCAATAATATCTATGATATGCAGGGGAACCTGCTGTATGGAAGCGTAAACCTTACACAAATCAACAATGGCAGAGTATTTTATGTACGCAGTGAGGAAGATGGAACTACAAAGCGGTACTATTACGGAATCATTCATCCCGATGGAAGCCGCGTCGAGAAAACAGCGGAGGAATATACCTGTTTTTTCGGCACATCCTATCCTTATTGCCTGTTTAACAGTAAAAAGGCGTGGTTTGTGGACGATCAATGTGAACCAGTGATTCCCGCGGAATACGATCAGGCATACGGTTTTTGTTATGGATCTGCGTTTGTTCAGAAGGATGGCGGATGGATGCTGATTGACGATCAGGGGCAGTGCATAGACAACATCGTGCAGAATTTTTCACCTCTGTCCGCTCATCCGAATATTTCTTTCTGGGCGGTACCTTCGACCCCCATTGTGCCCATCACAATTGGAGAAGATGTGCGTCTGATCGACCGTCAGGGTAACTTTGTGAATGAAAACACCTATTCCGTGGGAAACATGGGTTATATGGATCTGTTTTTGGACAAATGGATGATACTGGGCGATCAGGACGGCATAGTCGCTATCATCAACGGTGAAACTGGTGAAGCGTGTTTTGATTATCCGATTGAACACTACCATCTTTCTTTTCGTAGAAACGGCGCGGATGAAACGATCTGGCTCTGTAGCGGCGGTCTGTGGGGATTGATGGATCTTTCCGCCGAAAATGCCGGACATTGGATCATCGAACCACAGTTTGCCGATGTCAAAAGCGATACAATACGAGGCTGGCGCGTGAATCTCACGGACGATACCGGCGCATATATCGACAGTAACGGCATCGTGACCGGTCCCGCTCCACTGATCTCCCGTGTTTTGTGTCTCTGACAACCCATAATATAAGCCCAGCCTCTTTTTGAAAAGGCTGGGCTGTTCTGTTTATTTTGTTTATTCTCTCCCTCAGTCACCTGACGGTGACAGCTCCCTCGCAGAGGGAGCCAATACGGTAAGTTTTAGCGGGTGCCTTCCAGCGCGGCGCCGTTGACGTAGAGGGTATAGCCGTTCGAGATGATCTGATCGGCGCTGCCGGTGAAGCTGGTTACATAGCTGTCGGCGGTCAGCGTCCAGGTGCTGGTATCATCGATCGTTACCGATACATCGCCGGTTTCCGTGGAGATCACATCGCCGCGGCTGTTGGTGATTTCGCCGGAGATGCTGCCGGTGAAGGAGGATCCGTTCGACAGGGTGAGCGTGAGCTGCGAATTATCGCCTACGAGAACGCTGCCGGAGAGGGTTTGCTGATCGGCGATCAGCTCGGCATGATTGTTGCCGCCGTTCCAGCCATCATCGCAGACGGAGAGCAGAACATCGTCCGCGTCCTCGTTTACGATTTCCACGCCGCTTAAGGTGATGACGGCCTGGGTGTTGGTGACGTGGAACACATGACCGCTTTTGCTGGTCAGGCTGCCGCCGTTCATCGTGAAGGCGGATGTGCCGCTGTCCGCGTCGCCGGACATGGATTGATAGATCATGATCGAATCCAGGAATGTGGCGTTGCCGTTGCACTGCGTATTGTTCGCGGTCAGATCGCAATCGTTCAGGGTGATGCTGTTTTTGCCCTCGATGCATACGCCCTCGGACAGATTGGAGGTGAGCGCCGCGCCGGATACGGTGATATCCGCGGTGGAATAGATGGCGGGCGAGCCGAGGCCGTTGGTGGTGTAGCTGCCGCCGTTTACCGTAACCGTTCCGCCGCCGCGATCGGTGCGGATGGCGGCGGACGAACGGCCGGAGGTTTCAATGGTCAGATTGCTGGCGTTGGTGATTCCGCCGCCGGTGGTCATGATGCCGCCCGCGTTATCGCCGGTGGTGGTGATCGTGGTATCGGAGATCGTAACCGTGGTGCCATCGCCCGTCGCGCCGTTCTGCGCGCCGTTGCCGCCGTAGGAGAATACGCCGTTTGCGCCGTTGGCGGAGGTGGTGATCGTGCCGCCGGTAATGGTAACGTTTGCGCCGTCCTTTGCCAGCACCGCCGCGTTTACGCCGTAAAAGCTGCATCTGTCGCCGCCGTCGGAATCGCCGGTTTTGGTTACGGTCGGATCGGTGAGCGCGACGGCTGCGCTGGAATCGATCAGGATTGCGTTTTCATCGGAGGCGGAAGAGGTATATTCGCCGCCGGTCTGATTCGTATCGGAGGAAAGCTGCGTGCCGGCGGAATAGGTAACATTCTGGGACGCGCCGCCGAAGGGCGGGTTTCCGCCCGCGCCTTCGGGGTTCATCATCGAATCGGTTACCAGATCGGATGCGAGGATGGCATCGTATTCCGCCTGCGTGATGACGCCAGCGTTCAGCAGATCATTCAGCAGCGATTCGGAAATCATTGCGCCGCCGGGCTGATTGCCATTGGGCTGACCATTGCCGTTGGGCATTTCGGGTGCGCCGCTGCCACCGAGCTGATTGCCGCCGGGCATTTCGGGCGCATCGTTGGGACGTTCGCCGTCGGGCTGGCTGCCATCGGGTTTTTCGGGCGCGCCGCCGGGCTGACCATCGCCGTCGGGCATTTCAGGTGCGCCGCTGCCGGACTGCCCATTGCCTTCCGGCATATCGGGGCGGTTTTCCTGCAGGTATTGCTGGATGGCGGAAAGCGTTTCTTCGCTGATGACGCCTTCATCCGCCAGCTTCTGCCAGATGGAATCCGGCTGCGCATCGAAGGCGGGCATATCGGGCGCGGCGTTTTCCGCCACGGCGCCGGTAAAGCATCCGATCATCAGGATTATTGCCATAAACATCGCCAATTTGCGTTTCATTTTGATTTACCTCCTGAATGTGATTTTTGATTGCTGTAGATTTTCTCTACGCTTATTATTATACGTGCGGCGCTGAAAAACAAATGAAGGCGCGCTGAAAATGATCTGAAAATTCAGGACTTTTTCAGATACGGGGATTATGCTATAATGGAAATGGCTGATGAATAAATGGAGGCGGATACGATGAACGTATTGATCGTGGAGGACGAGCGCGCGCTGGCGGACGCACTGGAGCATATCGTGCGCCATGCGGGGTATTCCGCGGACGCGGTATATAATGGAAACGATGCGCTGGCTTACGCGCTGGGCGCGGCGTATGATGTGATCGTGCTGGATGTGATGCTGCCGGACATGGACGGATTTCAGATTGTGAGCACGCTGCGCGCGCGGGGCAACCATACGCCGGTGCTGATGCTGACGGCGCGCGGCGCGATCGCGGACAAGGTTGCCGGATTGAACGCGGGCGCGGATGATTATATGACCAAGCCGTTTGACAACGCGGAGCTGCTGGCGCGGCTGAATGCGCTGACCCGCCGCACGGGCGAGGTGGTGCTGCACGAATTGCGCCGCGATGATCTGACGTTGGATTTGAATTCCGCAAGGCTGTACACGCAGAGCGATTCGGTGCAGCTGAGCAAAAAGGAATTTGAACTGGCGCGCCTGTTTTTGAGCCATCCACAGCAGACGCTTTCGGTGGATATGATCCTGTCCTCGGTATGGGGAATGGATTCCGAAGTGACGGACAACAACGTGATGGCGTATGTTTCCTTCCTGCGGAAAAAGATGAAATACCTGAATTCGCATCTGACCATCCGGAACGTTCCGCAGATCGGCTATCGTTTGGAGGCGACGGAGGGATGACGGCGTATCGCAGACATTTTATCCGGCTGAATATGCTGCTGGTGGGCGCGGTGCTGCTGATCACGCTTACGCTGGTGGGCGCGTATATGCTGCGCAGTGAATATGCCAATATCCGGCAGACCCTGCTGGAAACGCTGGAGCCGTTCCGCGGAGAAAACGGATCGTTTTCCTATACGCAGACCGTTCAGCCCGATGCGCAGCGCCGTCCGGAGGACGCGCCGCCGGATGTACCGGACGATGCTTCCGCGTTCGGGCGATGCATTACCGTATTTATCGAAAACGGCGAAAAGAACATCATTTCCGGACGCGGCGAACAGAACGATTCGGATATTTTCGACGCTGTGGATGCGGCGTTGGGCGAAGAGGATGATTTCGGCTATCTGCGGAAATTCGATCTGTTTTATCTGAATTCGGGGCGGGATGATTCCGCGAAGGTTTCGCTGTATCCTGCGCGGTATCTGCGCGCGTCCGTGCTGAAAACGGCGGCGTATCTGCTGGCGGCGTTCGCGCTGACGATGCTGGCGTGCTATTTCATCAGCCGATACATTTCGAAGATCGCGGTGCGGCCGGTGGAACAGGCGATGGCGCGCGAAAAGCAGTTCGTGGCGGACGTATCGCACGATTTGAAAACGCCGCTCGCCGTGATGCGGGCGTGCAATCATATTCTGATGGAAAATCCGGATGGCGAGGACGCCGCGCCGTGGCTGGAGCGGAGCGCCGCTGCTGCACAGAACATGCAATCGCTGATCGACGATATGCTCACGCTGAGCGCGATGGACGCGGCGCAGCGCCTGCCCTGCCGAGAGGTGGTAAAGCTATCCGGCGTGGTGACCAAGGCGGCACTGCAAATGGAAGCGATGGCGTATGATCGCGGGATTCAATTGGAAACCGATGTGCAGGCGGATATCTGCGTGATGGGCGATGCGGATGCGCTGCTGCGCGTGGTATCCGGATTGATTGAAAACGCATTTAAATATGAACCGGAAAACGGGCGCATTCGGGTTGCCCTCGCCGCGCGGGGCAAGCGCGCCGCGCTGACCGTGCAGAACTTCGGCGCGTGCGTGGCTCCGGAGGATCTGCCGCACATCTTTGAACGGTTTTACCGCGGCGATAAGGCGCGCACCGCGCAGCAGGGGCACGGACTGGGGCTTGCCATCATCCGCCGCACCGTGGAATTGATGGATGGAAGGATTGAAGCGGCCAGCGCGAGCGATGTTGGAACGATATTTACCGTGACGATGGAACGAGCTTCTATTTGAAAAACTTGCCGCGGATGCGGGAAACGTACAGGTTTGCGGATATGCGGATCAGGCGATCGTACAGGATCAGGCACAGGTTGCCGAGCGCCAGACAGACGATGAGCATGACGGTGGAAAGTTCCTGATAATCGCGCATCACCTGATCCAGCTTGAATACGAACAGGCACAGCGCGTAGACCGCCAGCACGGCGGCGTTGAACAGCGCAAGCTTTGCGGCGATGCGCGCGGGCGCGATTCGGATCATGTCCAGCCGCCATTTCAGTACGGGGTAATAGCCCAGAAACGCAAAGAGCAGCGCGCTTTCCTTATCGGGGGATAAAAAGCCCGCCAGCAGCGCGATGGCGGCATAGGCGGCATATGCCGTGCGTTCGCCGCATTCCACGAAGATGGGGATCAGGCACAGCCCCGCGATGGCGGGACAGCAGAACGTGGCGAAGGGAATCATCCCGCCCAGCATCATTACGGCGATCGCCAGCGCGCACAGCACGCCGGACAGCGCGATTTTTTTGGCGTTGTTCATGCGATCACCCCGCCGCAGGCGAACACCCAATAGCCCTTGTCGCGCGCGATGCGATCCACGCGGGAAAACAGCGTGGACAGATATTTCGCGGCGGATTCCGCGCCCTGCTGCTTGCGAATGACGATGTAGAGCGCGCCGTTTTCGGAAAGCCGCTTTGCAGAATCGGCAAACAGGCGATAGATAACAGCCTTGCCCGCGCGGATCGGCGGGTTCAGAAGGATTGCGTCAAATGCGCCCGTTACGGCTTCCAGCCCATCGCCGCACACTGCGGCGGCGTTTTTTATGCCGTTGGCGGCGAGGTTGCGCCGCGCGAGATCGACGGCGCGCCGGTTTACATCGCTCATCACGATTTCGGTGTCGGGGTATTTTTTGCCGACGGCGACGCCCACCGGCCCCCAGCCGCAGCCCAGATCCAGTACGCGGCCGCGCAGCGCGGGCAGCGCTTCCAGCAGGATGCGCGTGCCCATATCCAGCCCATCGCGGCTGAAAACGCCCGCGTCGGTGGTGCAGGTAATTTCATTGCCCAGCGCGATGAAGGTAACCGGATGTTCATCGTGGGCGAGATCGGGATTATTCGTATAATAATGTTCTGTCATAGTACGCTCCTAGATTAAGCCGGACATTTCTTTCAGACCGTGGATTTCCGCTTCGGACAATTTGCGCCACTGCCCCGCCGCCAGCGCGGGATCCAGCGCGACGCAGCCGATGCGCAGGCGGGACAGGGAGCGCAGCGGATGGCCGACGGCGATGAACATGCGCTTCACCTGATGAAATTTGCCCTCGGTGAGGGTAACATCGGCGATGGATTGATCGTCGCTTGCGGATAGAATTTGCAGCTGCGCGGGCTTTGCCGTAAAATCGGATAAGGCGATCCCTTCCGCAAAGGCGCGCGCGTCCGCATCGGTCAACCTGCCTTCGCACACGGCGCGGTAGGTCTTTTCCGCCTTCCATTTCGGGGAAATCAGCCGGTGCGCCAGTTGCCCGTCCGTGGTCAGAATCACAAGGCCGGTTACATCGCGGTCGAGCCGCCCGACGGGGCCGATTTTGCGCTTTTGCAGGTTTTCCGGCAGCAGCGATACCACCGTGGGCAGGCGCGGATCCTCCGTGGCTGTGATCACGCCCGCGGGCTTATGGATCATGATGTAGATTTCGGTATCCGCGCAGAGGGGCGCATCGTCCAGCGCGACATCGGCGATTTCAACGTTCATGCCCGAATCGCGCGCAATTTCGCCGCGCACGCGAACCCGACCGCGCGCGATCATCTGTTTTGCCTCCGACCGCGATACGCCGGTCAGCGAAAGCGCCTTATCCAGCCGCAACGAAAACCACCTCTTATCCACAATACGCTCTATTCTATCATTATATCAGATTCCGGCGAAATACGCAAAGCAATCTTTGAATTCGGTGTGCCGCAATAATTTAACAACCAAATCCCACTTGTACCCTTGCAAAGCGCGCGTGAATGGGTATAATAGAAAATACGCGCATCCTTGCCACGGCGGCAAGACCGTGGCCAAAGTCCATAAGGAGGTAAAGACATGAATCAATACGAAGTCATGTACGTCATTGATGCGGCACTGGAAGACAGCGCGCGCGTCGAGCTGATCGATCGTTTTTCCGATCTGGTCAAGAAGAATGGCGGCGAAATTGATCGCGTAGACGAGTGGGGCAAGCGCCGTCTGGCGTATGCCATCAACTACAAGACGGAAGGTTATTATGTACTGATGTACATCAAGGCTCCGTCCGAACTGCCGAAGGAACTGGAACGTAATTTCCAGATCAGCGACAAGATTCTCCGCTCTCTCGTGATCCGCTACGAAGGCGAAGTACCGGCCAAGCGCGAACCGCTGAAGCCCTACGTTGCCCGCGAAGCAGCTCCCGCCGAGGAAGCAGCTCCCGTTGTCGAAGCTGAAGCGCCCGTAGTTGAGGCAGTTGAAGTGGTTGACGACGAAACGCCCGTATCGGACGCTGAATAAGCTCCGGATAGGCAGGTGCAATCATGAACAAAGCTATTTTGATCGGAAACCTCGCAAATGATCCCGAAACCCGCACGACCCAGTCCGGCATTGCGCAATGCACCTTCCGGCTGGCTGTGCAGCGCCGCTTTGCCAATCAGAACGGCGTGCGCGAAGCGGATTTTCTGACGATCGTTTGCTGGCGGCAGACCGCAGAGCTGTGCTCGCGGTATTTATCCAAGGGCCGCAAGGTGGCGGTAGAGGGAAGCATTCAGACCCGTTCCTATGATGCGCAGGACGGCACGAAGCGCTACGTTACCGAAATCATTGCGGACAATGTGGAATTTCTGGGCTCTCGCGACGATGCATCC
>CAKUKP010000060.1 GCA_934663625.1 uncultured Clostridia bacterium | reverse complement strand
GAACGCCTACGATACCTGCAAAAACTGCGATTACACCACCTATGTAGAAATCCCCGCCACCGGCCACGATTTCACCGAAAAGGTCATAAAGCCCACCTGCGAAGCGGGCGGCTACACCAAATACACCTGTAAGACCTGCGATTACAGCTATACGGATCATCAGACGAAGAAGCTGCTGCACTGGTTCGCGAATGGACTTCGAACGGCGATGGCACGCATTCCGCGCCCTGTAAGCGCGAGGGCTGCGATCACATCGGCAAGGCCGAATGCGCATCGATCGAATACACGCAGAACGCCGGAACCGCGGATGCCAGTACGCTTTCGATCTGCCCCGTCTGCGGCGATGCCTCGGACGGCACGCACCTCGCGCTGATCGATACTGCTAAGGCGGCGGGCAAGCATCTGCCGACGGGCGAACTGACCGTACGCATGGGCAATACCGAAAACGGCGATAAATTCATGACCGTCGCGTTCGAATACGCGGGCAAGCTCACCCAGCCCGAAGGCGAAGTGGAAATCACCCTGCCCGCCGAGCTGCTTGCCGATTATACCCTGTCCATCGTAAATGCCGATGGCACGGAAACCGATCTGCCCTGCACGACGGGAGACGCCATCTCCGCATTCACGCTGAACTTCGAAAAGCCCGCATCCGCGGAAGCACTCCCCGCCGCCCACCTGATCCACCTGATCCCCAAAGCGGCGTAACCCAAAACAAACGCGCACCGGATACCCGATGCGCGTTTCATTATCCGTAACCCTTGGCTTCCTCTGACGAGGAAGGTGGCAAAACCGCAGGTTTTGACGGAAGGAGAGAACTTCGTAAGTTTTGATGCTTTAAATCTATGGGCATCAAAACGCGAATTCCAGATAAGCCGGAATAGAATAGAAACACAGAATCCATGTCCCTCAGATCTATGGGGACATGGATTCGTCATTATGCACACGGCAGTTGCTGGCTGTCCGCACTGCGGACTAGCTGAGCAGGGTGCGGTCGCTGGCAAGCTCCTTGCCAGCGGCCTTTTCGAATAGATTCAGAAGATCGGCCTTGCGCAGCTTCTTCTTTTCCTCGCCGGAGATATCCACCACAATGCGTCCCTCGTCCATCATGATCAGGCGATTGCCCAGACGGATGGCGTCGTTCATGTTGTGCGTCACCATCATCGCGGTCAGCTGCTGTTCGGCGATAATGCTCTCGGTCAGCTCCAGTACCTTTGCGGCGGTCTTGGGATCCAGCGCGGCGGTATGCTCGTCCAGCAAAAGAAGCTTGGGCGCGTTCAGCGTCGCCATCAGAAGGGTCAGCGCCTGCCGCTGTCCACCGGATAGCAAACCCACCTTCGCGGTCATGCGATCCTCAAGTCCCAGCCCCAGCATCTTCAGCTTTTCGCGGTATTCCTCGCGCTCGGCGCGGGTAATGCCCACCTTCAGCGTGCGCTTTTGTCCGCGACGCGCCGCAATGGCAAGGTTTTCTTCGATCTGCATGGTTGCGGCAGTGCCCATCATGGGATCCTGAAATACGCGTCCCAGCAGCGTTGCACGCCGGTGCTCCGGCAGATGCGTCACATCCTGCCCATCCACAATAATGCTGCCCTGATCGATCGGCCAAACGCCCGCGATGGCGTTCATCAGCGTAGATTTGCCCGCGCCGTTGCCGCCGATCATGGTCACGAAATCGCCCTGATTCAGGTGCAGATTCACGCCCCGCAGCGCGACCTTTTCATTGATGGTGTGCGCGTTAAAGGTCTTGCATACGTTCTTCAGTTCCAGCATGATCATCGGCCTCCCTTCGCGTGCAGCTTGCTCTTCCAGTACGGAATGGCAAGGAACAGCGCCACCACCAGCGCAGACAGCATCTTCAGCAGGTTCGTATCCAAGCCCAGCCAAAGCACCACCTGAATCACCGCATAATAGATCACCGCGCCGATCGCCACGGCAATCAGCTTGAGTGCGAAATTAATGAATATCCGACCGAAGATAACATCGCTGATGATCACAGCGGCCAGACCGATTACGATCGCGCCGCGCCCCATGTTCACATCCACGAAGCCCTGATAATGCGAATACATCGCGGAAGCCAGCGCAACGATGCCGTTGGAAATCATCAGCCCCAGCACGGTAGCGCGATTGGTATTCACGCCCTGCGCGCGGGACATGGCGGCGTTCGCGCCGGTAGAACGCAGCGAGCACCCGATTTCCGTGCCAAAGAACCAGTACAGAAACGCGATCAGCACCGCCAGCACAATCGCCGTAATGAAAATCGGATTCTGCAGCGAAATTTCCTTTACATAGCGGGAGCTGACGATCAGATTATACTTGTTCACGCTGACTGCCTGATTGGCCTTGCCGGACATGATCACCAGATTGATCGAATACAGCGAAAGCTGGGTCAGAATTCCGGCGAGGATCGCGGGAATGCCCATGCGCGTGTGAAACAGCCCCGTAACCATGCCCGCCAGCATACCCGCCAGCACCGCGCACAGCAGCGCAATCCAGGTGTTCACGCCCTGCATCATCAGCATGATGCATACCGCGCCGCCGGTCGCCATGGTACCGTCTACGGTCAGATCTGAATAATTCAGCACCTTGTAGGTGATGTACAGACCGATCGCCATGATGCCCCAGATCAAGCCCTGCGCGAGGGCGCCCGGCATGGCGTTGAGCAATGCAGTAAAATTCAAAACCGTTTCCTCCCGATTTCGCTCCGGACGATCAGATTTTGGTCGTCCGGAGCGATATATTGTTTGCCCTGAACCTTATTCCGCGATGGCTACATAATCCTCAGGAACGGTCACGCCCAGCAGTTCACACAGCTCGGCATTGTATTCCTTGGTGAACTGCGGCGCGTAGCGCACATCCATCGTGGAAACATCCGCGCCCTCAGCCAGAATTTCATACGCCATTTCGCCGGTGGCATAGCCCAGATCATAATAGCTGATGGACAGCGTCGCAACGCCGCAGCCCTTGCAGAGGCCCTCCTCGCCGGCTACAACGGGCGTCTTTTCGGTTTCCACTACGTTGCGGATGGCCTCGGTGCAGGAAGCGGCGGTATTATCCGTGGGGATGTACAGCACATCGCTGCCCGCGCAGGCGTTCGTCGTAACGGAAGCCACATCGTTGGAATCGGTGAACACATAATCGGTGCAATTGTAGCCCATCTCCGTCAGGTATCCGCGAATCACTTCTACCTGGTAGGCGGAATTGGCTTCCGCGGAACAGTACAGCAGGCCGATTTCCTTCGCATCGGGGAACAGCTCCTGAATCATCGCGGCCTGACCGTCCAGCGGCGCAAGGTCGGAAGTGCCGGAAATGTTCACGCCCGTCGCGCCCGTCCAATCGGAAATATCCAGCGCTGTGCCATAATCCGTTACGGAAGTGCCCAGAATCGGCGTATCCGCGGTCGCAGCCTGCGCCGCCTGCAGCGCGGGCGTGGCGTTCGCCATGATCAGATCCACATCTTCAGAAAGGAAAGTATTCATAATCGTAATGCAGTTCGCAGAATCGCCGGAAGCGTTCGCTTCGTCAAATTCCACCCTGTCGCCCAGCTTTTCGGTCAGCGCATCCTTGAAGCCCTGCGTCGCCGCATCCAGCGCCACATGCTGCACCAGCTGGCAAATGCCAACCAGATAGGTCTGCTCCGTTTCAGCCATCGCTGGTACGCATACGGCGAGCATCATTACAACCATCATCATTGCAAGCAGTTTCTTCATAACAGGAACCCTCCTTCAGAAATTCTGTTCCGGTTTTTCCGGAATATATATACAAACGCCCCCAGCACAATATCGTGCTGAGGGCGTTTATAACGCGGTACCACCTCATATCGCCTCTGCCTCGCGGCAAAAGCCTCCGTCGGACAACCAACATCGTCCGTCTTCTTTAACGGGAAGAACTCGATCTGCGCCTACACAGCGGAAATATCCGCCTTCAGCGAGCGGCTACGGGGTGTATTCATCTGCCGGTCGAATGCCCCCTTCCACCTTGCGGGGCTCTCTGGAATCGCCTTTTGCAGATTACTTCTTCCCGATGATCGCCTTTATGATTCATCTGTATGCATCAAGTACAAACTCGCGCTTGAATTGAAACTGATTATATGCCTGTTTTCGTCCTTTGTCAATGCGAAATTTGTTAAATCCAAACGAAAACACACCAACATTGTCGGCTGGCGAAAAAAATAACGTTCCCGTCATATCTCGCCGCCCGCGCTTCCGGATTGCCGCCCCTGCGGGAGCTGAGGGATAGAATCCATGCCTTGCGTTTGCATTTCCGACGTGGTATACTGATTCTATACCATGAAGCTGGCTTCAGGTCAAGTTTTTCGGAGGGATTATATGTACACCATCGGACAGGTATCCAAAATGTTTTCGCTGCCGATCTCCACGCTGCGCTATTATGATCAGCAGGGATTGTTCCCGCGCATGGCGCGCGTATCCGGCGCGCGCCGGTTCAGCGATACGGAAATCGAAGCGCTTCGGATCATCGAATGCCTGAAAAAGGCCGGAATGGAAATCAGGGATATTCGCCAGTTCATGAACTGGTGCATGGAAGGCCCCGAAACCTATCCGCAGCGCCGCGCGATGTTCGAAGCGCAGAAGGCGCGCGTCGAAACCGAAATCCAGCGCATGAATCAAACGCTGGATATGCTGAAATACAAATGCTGGTATTACGATACCGCCATGCAGTGCGGCGATGAATCCGCCGTTTCCGCCATGATCCCCGATCAAATGCCCGAAGAAATCCGCCGCGCCTACGAAAACGCGCATCGGGATTGAAGCTGCGCCGCTATCGCTTCTTTCCAAAAATCAGAAACCCTGAAAGCTTTGCACTTTCAGGGTTTCATCATGGTACCGGCGATCGGATTCGAACCAATGACACTCCGGGTATGAACCGAATGCTCTAGCCAACTGAGCTACGCCGGCAAATGGTTGCGGGGGAGGGATTTGAACCCTCGACCTCCGGGTTATGAGCCCGACGAGCTACCGGACTGCTCTACCCCGCGACATCGCGTTTCGTTCTCAACGCAGGATTTATTATAGCACAGATTCCCCCATCCTGTCAATAGCAAACTCCCTTTTTTTTGTTAAATTCAGGCTGAGCCTGAACCCAGCTGCTGCCGCGCTGGTTTGATTGCGCCCATAGATTTAAGGCGCAATCAAAACGACGTTTTTCTGCCCATATATTCAAGGCAGAAAAACTGCGTTGGTGCAGCGATCTATGGGCTTCTCTCCCTCAGTCGGCTTCGCCGACAGCTCCCCCATCAGGTGGAGCCAAGAGAACAAACGGTCGTAACCTTGCCTTCCTCTGACGAGGAAGGTGCCGGCGCAGCCGGCGGAAAGAGAGAACCCCGTAAGTTTTGAAATCTTGAATCAATGGATTTCAAAACGTGGGTTTGTGATAAGCTGGGGCAGAACAGAAACGCAGAATCCACGCCCCCTTGAACTTATGGGGGCGTGGATTCGTCTTTTACAACACGGCAGTTACTGGCAGCGGGCACTGCCCGCAAACGCAGAATCCGCGCCCCTTGAACTTATGGGGGCGTGGATTCGTCTTTTACAACACGGCAGTTACTGGCAGCCGACACTGTCGGCGGCAGGTTTAGTCTGCAATCAACACTACCGGAATGCAGGTGGCGGATACGCGTTCGCCATCGGCGTAGATTTCCGTGCAGACCACGGCGTCATAGGTGCCGGAAGCGAGCGGCGCGGCGAGGGTGAATCCATCGATGCAATCGCCGGGCTTCAGCACGTCGGAGCGATAAATTTCGCTGCCGTCCAAGGTCACGCTAATCACGGCGTCATTGCCGCTGAGGGTATTGTTGGTGTAATGCCAGAGCGCGGTCACGCCATCCTCCGCAATGCGAATCTGGTCATCCAGATCGGCGGCGGAATGCGCCTCGCCATCCTGCAGGCTGTGCTCCAGTTTGTAGGCGGAAAGCTCATCGCGCAGCGCGCTGGCAAGCGCCTCGGCCTGCGCCAGCTGTGCGGTCAGATCATCGTTCGCCGCCTGAAGCTCGGCAAGCAGCGCTTCATAATTTGCCTTTTCATCGTCCAGCTGCTGCTGCAGCGCGGCGGCTTCCGCATTGTTTTCTTCAATCTGCGCGTTCAGGGCGGCGATTTCAGCAGCGTTGTTTTCATTATCGGAGGACAGCGCCGCAATCTGCGCTTCCAGCTGCGCGTTTTCAGAATCGTGCTCAGCTTTCAGCAGATCGATCTGCGCCACCAGCGCCTTGATTGCCGTATCGCTCGCCTCTACCTGACGGGTCAGCTCCGCGGCATTCGTTTTTGCGCCCTCCAGCTTGGTCTGCACATCGGAAATGCTTACTTCTTCCGTTTCGGGCTTCGTGCCGATTTCCGCGGTGGGGCCGTCGGCATTATCCGTCATCGCCTGTTCGATGGTATCCACATCTCCGGAAACATCCGCCAGCTGCTGCTCCAGCTCGACGGAATGCTGGGAAACGCTCGCCAGCTGCGCAACCAGCTCGTCCACCGCCGCATCCACGGTCTGAAGCTGCGCTTCGATCTCATTCTTCTGTTCGGTGGTATCGGTCAGCTGCTGCTGGATTGCGGCGCGTTCCGTTTCAGACTGATTCAGCTGCTGTTCCAAGGCGGAAATCACGCTGGTCACTTCGGTCATCTGCTGTTCCAGCGCAGTCTTGCCCTCGGTGGATTCGCTCAGCTGTGCTTCCAGCGCCTTCTTGCTCTCGGTCAGCGTTTCCAGCTCCGCGGTCAGTTCAGCGTTACCGGCATTGCTCTCGTCCAGCTGCTTCTGAAGCTCCGCCTGCAGCGCTGTCGCCTCGCTCAGCTGCGTTTCCAGCTGGGTCTTGCCGGTGTTGGCTTCCGCAAGCTGCGTTTCAATTTCGGTGCGCAGGGTTTCCATCTCGGTCAGCTGCGTCTGCAGCAGGGTCTTTTCCTCGTTTGCCGCTGCCAGCTGCGCCGTCAAATCCGTTACCTGCGTTTCCAGATCGGTTCTGGTCTGCTCGGCTTCCGCCAGCTGCGTTTCCATCGCGGCATTGGCTTCGGTCAGCTGCGTATTCTGCTGCTCGATATCCGCCTTCGCTTCCAGCTGCGTATTCGCCGCCGTCAGCGCATCCTTGGAAACGGACCACTTATTGTTGATCACCAGCGTGGACGCAATGGACGCCACCAGCAGTACGATCAGCACAATCAGCCAAACCTTGTTTTTGCGATCCATGGAATAGCCTCCTAACCATTTCAATAATGCACACTTCTATACACTAATTATAACATAGTTTACGAACCGTGAACAGGGCAAATATGGGTAAATCTATTATCGAAAGATTACGATTTCTACATATTTTAACATCACATGCAGAATCTTCATGCGCCCTCGCCCGTCGCGGCCTCCATCAGCACGGCGGTCTGCTGCATGCCGTTGATCTTCCATTGCCCGTCCTGCCGCACCACGGTGATATCATATCGGCCGCCCTGCCAGCTGGGAATCGCGGCGGAAGCGCCCTGGGCATCGGATTTCACCGTGCCCTTGATATTGCTCACGCGCTCCACCACGGTGCAGGTGGCATACTGATCCCATGGCCACGCCCACAGCTTTTCGATCTTCAGATCATAATCATAGCCGGTGATGTTGTAGGCGGTATATACGCTGGTGCCGTCAAACGCGCCTTCGAGCGCATCATCGTTGCTGAGGAAATCCGCGTGGAAATACATGCCCAGCTTTTCCGCGTCCTCGCGGGTCAGAATCGCGTCCACGCGCTTTTCCAGCCCGTCCGTCAGAATCACGTAAATATTCGCCGTATTCAGGCACATGTAAAAGCCGCACACCAGCACGCCCAGAATCACGCATAGCCAGATCAGATTTCTGCCGATAAACCAAACCAATCTGCGCAGATAAACCAAAATGAACCGACTCCTTTATTCGTTTGTAGCGTCCGTCCCGCCGTTTTCCAGAATGTCCCGCAGCTGCTGGATCATCTGTTCATCGGTCAGACGGAATTTAAATACCACGCGCCTGGACGCGTTCCAATCGATGGTCTTCGTACCGGTAACGTAAATCGGATCGGAATAGCTTCGCCCGTTGACGGAAACCATCTTCCGCAGCGTTTCCTTCTGCGATGCGCCGATGGTGGTATTCGCATCGCGCAGCACATATTGCGCCACGGCGAGCGCGCGCTGCTGGGAAAGCTCCAGATTCTTCAGATAGCCGCCCGCGGGATCGGTATGCCCTTCAATGATGATTTCGGACACGTAATCCCGATATTCGTCCGCCAGAAGCGTATTCAGGTAGATCGGCAGGAAGCGATCGATGAACGTCTTGCCCGCCTCGCTCAATTTATATTCGCCGGAGTCAAATAATACATCCGATTCCAGCGCAATGGAGCCAGTCGATGGATCCACGGTCGCGCTGATATTGCTTTCGCGCAGCGCGGTGCTGAGCGATGTAATGATCCGCGTCTTCAGACCGATCAGCTGTTCGATCTGCTGCTGCTGATTATCCAGCTGAGTCTGCTGCGCGGTAAGCTTCGTTTGCTGATCATCCAGCTGTGCGCCGAGCGCAATCAGCTTCGCCTGCTGTTCCGCAATTTCGATTTCCTTGGCGGAAAGCTGGCTTTCCGCATCGGCCAACTGGCTCTTCTGCGATTCCAGAATGGACTGCGCATCGTCCAATTCATTCTGCTTCGCCTCCAGCAAAATCTGCTGGGCGATCATTTCCTTTTCGGCGGCGGTCAACTTGGTTTGCTGTTCCTCCAACTGGCTCTGCGCCTGATCCAGGTCATATTGCCTGCGGGCGATTTCCGCCTGATTGATCTCCGCCAGATTGAAATACTGATAAATGATGTAGAACATCACCAGAATGATGATCACCAGCATCGAACTCATCAAATCCGAAAAGCTGATCCAGTAATTGCCGTCGCCGCCGCCGCGCCTGCGGCCGCTGCGCATTCTTCGATTTGCGCGCATGTATTATTTCACCGTCCCTTCTTCCGATGGATCCCCATCAGCGATAGGGGCGCTGCGCCGCGTCCACCGCCTGCTGTGCGCGAGCGATGGCGTCGGTCAACCGATCCATCTGATCCAGGAACTGATTCGCGGTATCGTTTACCGCGCGCGGCAGATCGTTCAGCGATCCGCCGATCGTATTCACGGTATCGTTTACGAATCCGGTGAACTTGTTCACGTAATCGGTGAAATCATCCAGCGTAAGCTGCAATTCGCGCGTAATGGAACCGGCGCAATCGCGGTAAACCTGCTGCAGATCCTGTCCCGCATCGCGCATTTCCTGCGCCGTGCGGCGCATTTCGTCAGTCGCCGCGCCGGTGTTTTCGTCGAACGCGCGCATCAGATCCTGCACGGCGCGCGCCATCTGATCGGAGGATCGCAGGATTTCGGCGTGCATGGCGGATACCGTGTTCAGATAGTTCGCCTGCTGGCGGGAAACCAGCTCCATCTGCTCCACCGCGCCGGATACGCCGGCAAACATATCGTCGGTCTTCTTCTGATTCTGGCGCAGCGTTTCGATATAGGCGGCGTTACCGCGAATCATATCGTCGGTCAGCTTCGTCACCTCGCGCACGCTTTTCAGCATTTCGGCGCTGTCGCCGATGCCCGCGCGCACGCCGCGCAGCGCTTCCTCCTGATATTGCGCCGCGTCCGTCAGCGCCTTCGAAAGCCGCTTGATCTGCCCGCTCATCGTATCGTCCATGCGATCGATGAATCGGGAAACCACCGCGTCCAGAAAGCGCATCTGATCCTTCGTAGTCACGGATACGAAATTGCGCATCGTGTTGTTCAGCGGCTCCATCGCGGCGGCGATGTTGTCCGCCAGCTTGCCATCGATATCCTTCGCCATCTTGCGAATCAGCGCGGTCTGCTCCTGCTGATAGATCGCCACCTGCGTCATCGGATCGACGGATAATACGCCCGCGTGGCGGCTCATCGCGCCGTAGAACGTGCGCAGCTCGCGCTCGGTAGAACCGTTTACCGCGCGGGTAATCAGCGTAAATGAAATCGAACAGACCACGCCCACGATGGATGTAAAGAACGCCGTCTGCATGCCGGGAATCAGCGTGGTGATCGATCCCATTACGGCGTCGCTGTCCTCGATGGAAAAGCCCGCCAGACCCTGCGCCAGACCGATCAGCGTGCCCAGAAAGCCGATGGAAACCAGCATTCCGGGAATCGCGTCCGCAAACATCGATCTGCCGGGGCCGTAGATCACGGTTTCTTCGTTGATGTAATCCTCCACGTTCGATGCGTTGTGGTATACGCCGTCCGCGAAGAACAGGTTGTTTAAGTATTCGCTCCAATGCGCGCTCAGCGATCCCTTGCCGAGGAAATCATCCTCCTGCCAGGATTTCTTCGCGTCCGCGCCCGCACGGATATTGGTGATGGCGGAACGCAACAGCCCGCGCGTGCCCACCACGGGAAAAACGCACTTGATCAGACCCAGAACGAAAACGGCGATCATCAGCGCGTATACGAGCATGTTCACCACGCTGCCCGTCATACTGCGAATAAGCGATGTAAGTAGCGTCATATGTACCTCCGTTGCCATCGGTCGCCAATATATAGGTATACAATTACAGTATAGCATTCCAACCGGACAGAATGCCGACTGATCCATGACAAAATCATGACATTTGGTACACACCCGCCTTATCCGGATGAAAAACACAAAACTGCAGTCCGTACCCCCTCGGTTCCCTCTGACGCGACAAAAAAACGAAGATCGTAACCTATGGCTCCACCTGATGGGGGAGCTGGCATCGCGCAGCGATGACTGAGGGAGAGAACCCCTCGTCGTCCCATTTGCCAGCGCCTACTTTCGCCCAACATAAAAAGGCCCGCACAGGCGTCCTCCGCCTGTGCGAGCCTTTTGGGTTGTATGCAATCAGATCACGTGTCGGATTAGCAGCACCGCAATGATGCAGCCCGTCAGCACGATGGCGGCGATGATCGCCGTCCATTTCACCGCCGCGTTCGCGCGCGGCGCATCCTCGCGCTCCGGCAGCAGATGCGCGGATCGAAGCGCGCGCGTGATTGGCTTGTAGATCAGCATCGTAAGCGCCGCATTGATGCCGCCCTTGATCAGGTTAAACGGCAGAAATACGGGAAGCAGCATCGCCGCCACCGCTTCGCGCGGCGTACCCATGTACAACGGCGTTATCAGATAATTCCACAGCAGCATCATGCCCGTCATCACGATCACACCCGAAATCAGCCCGATCACGGCGCGGCGCAGGCTGCGCCCGTGCGCGTACACCGCCGAAGCGACGCATGCAAACGCCGCGCTGGAGATTACGTTCATCAAAAAGCCGATCGGGCCGGTGCTGCTCAGCGCCACCATTTCAACCAGCGATACCGCAACCGTCACCAGCAGGCACGGCAGCGGCCCCATCGAAAGGCCGCAGATCGCCAGAATTACATCCTTGGGATCATACTTCAGAAAATCCATGCTGGAAATGGGAAACCTGCCGACTGCCGTCAGCACGAATGCCATCGCCGCATACATCGCCATTAGGGTAAGCCGTTTCGTCTTATCGTTCATTTTCCTTCCTCCGTTTCGCGCGCCGCGCACGTCCGTCCGCGGGCTTTCCGGCATAGAAAAAGCCCCCGAAACGGCTTCGGGGACATACAATACGTGCAGTCGCGCGCCTTCTTTCATCCGGACTGTAACGGTCGGTACCGGAATTGCACCGGTTCATGCTTGCGCTCGCGGACTATACCGCCGGTCGGGAATTTCACCCTGCCCTGAAGACCGGCTATAGTATATGCCCAATCGGGAAATTTGTCAATCCCCCGATTTACCGCGAAAGCGGCGATCCATCATCGTATACGCGCAGGATGCCTTCGGCGACCACGCGTTTTTTTACGCATCGATCCATTGCGGATTTTTCGATAAAGCGGTGCGCTTCGGGTTCGGTCATGGAAAGGCGGGTCATCAGCATCAGCTTGGCGCGATCGATGATCTCCCGATCCGTCAGCGGCGCGTGGCTTTTGTCCATGATTCCGCCCCCTCCCATTTATTTCATTTCCGCTCTGACGCGCGCCATGGAAACCGTCCACAGCAGCGCACCGATCACGGAAGGAATCTGCATCACGCCCAGTGCGGCGTGCACGCCGATTGCGTCGATCAGCGCGCCGCCCGCCAGCGATGAAAGCAAGCTGCCCAGCGTAAACGCCGTGCCGATCATTGCCTGACCGCGCAGGTAATGCTCCGGCAGCAGATCGCCCGCCAGCTGCACGCCCGCGGGCACATACACGGCGTAGCTGATCATCTGCAATACCGATGCGGCGCACACCATGAACGAATTGGGCGCGAGGAACGTAACCAGCCCCTTCAGCAGCCACATCCAGCCCGCAAACAGCGTAAGCCGCCGGCAGGAAAACTTCGCGGAAAGGCGTGCGTAGAAGATCATCGCGGGCAGTTCCACGATTGCGGCGATCGCCGCGGCGATGCCCTGTTCGCCCGCGCCCCCGCCCAGGCTCTGGAAGATTTGCAGCCAGAAGTTGTTGATGAACATGTGCGTGGTGGAAAGCCCCACCAATCCGGCGCAGTACAGCGCGAACGCCGGGCTTTGCTTCAGCACGGACGCGCGCTCCTGATGGCGGCCGTCGACCAGATCATGCACCGGCGCGCGGAAGAAGATCAGCAGTACAATCAGCACGGCGGAGGTCGCAAAATACATCGCCGGAACCAGCTTCGGCGAAGCGGTGCGCAGCAGCTGTCCCGCCGCAAACGTTACGATCGAATAGGCGGCGGAGCCGATTCCGCGCGCCAGACCGAAATTTACCGGCTGCCCCGCCAGCGCAAAATCGCGCTGCAGCGAATTGATCGATGGCTGCATCGACGCCTGCAGCGTAAGCACCGCCACGAGCAGTATATCCAGCAGCAGCGATTTTTTTGCCACGGCGCACACGCCCAGCGAAAGCGCGGCGATAATCCCATAACAGATCGCCAGCCCCGCGTTCAGCCGGATGCGCGATTTGGAAAACAGCGCCGCCAGCATCGGCTGAAGCACCGCCGCCAGCGCGTAGTTCAGCCCCAGAATTACCCCGATGGCGCTGTTGGAATAGCCGCAGTTCAGCAGATACAGCGATGCAAAGCTGAACATCAGCGTATAGGTAATCCAGTAAAAGGATTGAACTACTGTATAATAGGCGGTAATGTGCCTGCGCATCGAATCATCGCTTCCCATCGCGTTATTATGCTTGTATTGTATCACTTTTGCAGGCGAAAGGACAGGAGACTAACTGTAAATCTGCGTAAATAGCAAAATGTAGTTTTGAAAATCAATTGCATCCGCTGTCCGCTTCCGCTATAATCGTAATTGCAAAATATAATTTTTCAGGAGTGCAAAATGGCAAATACAAATTATCTGTATGTATCCCCCTCGCCGGACGGATGGCGCAATCTGGCGGTAGACGAATACTTTCTGGACAACATGGCGAAGGATGAAATGATGCTGTATTTCTATACCAACGCCAACGCCGTGATCATCGGGCGCGGACAGAATCCGTGGGCGGAATGCAATTTAACCGCCATGGAGCGCGATCATGTGCAGCTGGTGCGCCGAATCACCGGCGGCGGCGCGGTATTCCACGATGCGGGCAATCTGAATTTTTCGTTCATCGCGGGCGAAGACAGATACGATCTGAACCGACAGATGAACATGATCCTGCGCGCGGTGCGTTCGCTGGGCATTCCGTGCGAATTTTCCGGCAGAAACGATCTGCTGGCGGACGGGCGCAAGTTTTCCGGAAACGCGTTCTGCACGCGCGGCGCGGTACGCCAGCACCACGGCACGCTGCTGGTGCGCGCCGATCTTTCCCGTTTGCAGAATTATCTGAACGTCGATCCCCGCAAGCTGCAATCCAAGGGCGTAAAGAGCGTGCGCAGCCGCGTATGCAATCTGAGCGATTTCGTACCGGAGCTTACATGCGATGCGCTGCTTGCCGCGCTGAAGGATGCGTTCCGCGCGGAATACGGCGATTACACCGAAATCGGCGCGAACTGGCTGAAGGAATCGGCGATTGCGCCCTATTATGAAAAGCAGTGCAGCGAAGCATGGCGGCTGGGCACGACGCCCCGATTCGATGCGCAGGTCGAAAATCGCTTCCAATGGGGCAATGTGCAGCTTCTGCTCACGCTGAAGGGCGGCCGCGTGGAAGACGCGCGCGTATATTCCGACGCCAACGACGCAGACCTGCCCGATGCGGTGCGCGCGCTGCTGCTGGGCGCGGATTATCACCCCGCTGCGCTGCACGATCGGCTGATCCAGTCCGATAAGGAACAGATTCGCGAACTGGCGCAGTATATCGCGGGACTCGAACTGTAAAGCCGCTTCAGATTTTTACAGAAGGAGCCGGAACGAACGCAATGATGCGTGCACCGGCTCCTTCTTTCCGGCTCCCTCTGCGAGGGAGCTGTCAAAACCGCAGGTTTTGACTGAGGGAGAGAGTCCCGCATCTCTTCTGCGAATTTCAAAATCGCTCCGCTCCCTTCCCCAACGCATACACAACCCTTCATGCAATTTATACATTCCAACCATTGAATCCCGACAAAAGCGTGCTACAATAGGGAACATACTCGTACACGGAGGTGTATCCCATGCGCGACAGGTCTAAAACCATATCCCGCGCGTTCAAATGCGCGTTTCCCTACACGATCCCGATCTTTGCGGGCTTCTGCTTCTTAGGCATGACCTACGGAATTTATGCAAAAACATCCGGCTTCAGCTTCTGGTATCCCCTTGCGATGAGCATTGCCATATTCGGCGGAAGTCTGGAATTTCTGACGGTCAGCATGCTGCTCGCGCCCTACGCGCCGGTGCAGGTGCTGCTCACGGCGCTGCTGATTCAGGCGCGGCATCTGTTTTACGGCATCTCCATGCTGGATAAATACAAGGGCACGGGCTGGAAAAAGCCGTACCTGATCTACGGCATGTGCGATGAAACCTTCAGCGTAAACTGCACGGCGAAGATCCCGCCCGACGTCGACCGCGGCTGGTTTTATTTTTTCGTCACGCTGCTGGATCAGATCTACTGGGTCGCCGGCGCGACGATCGGCGGCATATTGGGCGGCGTGCTGCACTTCAATACAAACGGGCTGGATTTCGTTATGACCGCCATGTTCGTGGTGATCTTCATGGAACAGTGGATCAAGGATCGGCGGCACGTAAGCCAGTGGATCGGCCTCGCTGCGGGCGTGATCTGCCTGTTGATTTTCGGCGCGGATCATTTCCTGATTCCCACGATGATTTGCATCCTGTGCGCGCTGACCGCGCTCAGAAAGCCGTTGGAGGTGAACGTACAATGACGATCCCGCAGCAAATCATCACCATCGCCATGTGCGCGCTGGGCACCATGCTGATGCGCTTTCTGCCCTTCGCGGTGTTCAGCGCCAGACGCCCCACGCCGAAATTCGTTCAATACCTCGGAACCGTGCTGCCCGGCGCAACGTTTGCCATGCTGGCCATCTATTGCGTGCGCAATATTTCCTTCGTCGCCGGCAGCCACGGCCTGCCGGAGCTGATCGCCATCGCCGTCACAGCGGGGCTGCACCTCTGGAAACGCCAAACGCTCCTGTCCATCGCAGGCGGAACGATATTGTATATGGTTCTGGTGCAGTATGTGTTTGTGTAGGTCTGTAATAGACTATATCTGAACAGCCGAAAGCCCTGATTTGCGGGGCTTTCGGCTGTTTTGGATTTATGTCGGGATTTAGATTTAATCTTGAAGGAATTATTCGCAAAGCCGCCTCCGCCGTGCGCAAAGCTATTGCGCAAGCTGTTACAATGGAGAAAACCTGTAATCTGTAAACGACGGGAGGATACACTTGTGAAAAACACAAACGGCATGAAGATAACCTGCAAAAGCATCGAAAAATTTAAACGCTGGCTTCGTTCCGAGGATCGAAGCGAAGGAACCATCGTCAAATACGCGCGTGATTTAAACCGCTTTGCGGATTGGCTGAACGGAAATAACATCACAAAGGAACTGCTAACCGAATACAAGGAGAAACTGGCACAGAGCAATTTGGAACCTGTCACCGTAAATTCCATGCTTGCGGCAATCAACACCTATTGCCGCTTTATCGGGCTGAACGTTCGTTTGAAATTCCTGCGGGTGCAGAAAAAGCTCTTTCGGGAAGAAAATCGGGAAATGAATCGATCGGATTTCGCGAAGCTGGTTTGCGCGGCGGAAACAAAGGGCAGCCACAGATTGGCGCTTTTAATGGAAACGATCGGGGCAACCGGCATTCGCGTTTCCGAGGTTCGATACATCACGGTAGAAGCGGTACAGAACGGAAGCGCGCAAATTTCATTGAAGGGAAAAATGCGCTGCATACTGCTTCCGGCGAAGCTTTGCCGCAAGCTTCTGCGCTATGCCCAAAAACAGAAAATCCGCTCCGGTGAAATCTTTATCACCAAAAGCGGCAGGGGCATATCCAGAAAACAGATCTGGGCGGAAATGAAGGCCATCTGCAAATGCGCGGGCGTAGCGGCGTCCAAGGTATTCCCGCACAACCTTCGCCATCTGTTTGCAAGGGTCTTTTATCGCACAACGCAGGATGTTGCCCGACTCGCCGATCTGTTGGGACATAGCTCCATCGAAACTACGCGCATCTATCTGATCTCCACAGGCGCGGAACACGCGCGGCAGCTGGATCGGCTCGGACTGGTGCAATAGACAAAATGGTTATTTTGTCCATTGCATCGCCGGAATTCCCCGACAGCACGGCTTCTGAAGCGTATACCGACCTACATTTCAATATCAGCAGCGATATTTCAACAGCAGGAAATGGTTTTGGATACACTTAGCACTATTACACCCTTCTACTACCATATTATACAACCAATCTTTGGAAAACACAATACCTTTTTCAAAATGTCAAAGAAACTTTATCCGAGATTGTTTGTTATTTATTTCATTGTTTCTATAAAAACTTTCAGCCGAACAACGCCACAAAATAACCATTTTGTGGCGTTGTTCGGCAAAATGGCTTTTGGAACGGAAAGCCATCAGCATTGGATGGATCAACTTATGCACCGTATACACCACGCGTATTAATAATTAAAAAATTGGAGGTACATAATGCGTTTCAAATGTAAGAAGGCTCATATTTTAAAGCATCGCGCCATCCGGATTGATTCATCTTAGCTGCGCGCTGTGAATTCTGTTCAAGGCGCATTGCGGCTTGTTGAAATCAATCAAAAAGATTAATAATGCAAGGAGGTTTACTATGAAAACCATGAATCGGATTTTCTCCCTGTTGACCGCGTGTCTGTTATTGCTAACGATGCTTCCGGCAGCATCGCTTGCAGAAGAAGCGCATGTGCATGATTACAGTGAAGTCACGGTGATCAAGGAGCAGACCTGTGATAAGACGGGCATCAGAAAGGTGACCTGCGAATGCGGCGCCAGCAAGTATGAAATCATCCCGAAGCATTTCCTGAGCGATGTAATCATCCGGGAAGCCAATTGCGGCAAGACCGGCTTGAAGGACATCGTCTGTACGGAATGCCAGCAAGTCATCGAAGCGGGCGTTGAAATCCCCGCGACCGGCGAACATAGCTTTGCGGACGATATTTCCATCCCCGCAACCTGCACCGAACCCGAAAAGTGGGGTTCCTTCTGCACCGTGTGCGGTATGCAGAAGCCGAATACCGAAGCTACGGAAACGGGCGATCCGCTCGGACACCAGTATGCCGAACTGGAAGATAAGCGCATCGATCCCACCTGCACCGAAGCTGGCGAAAAAACGCTGAAATGCGCTGTGTGCGGCGATGAAAAGGTGGAAACCATTCCCGCAACCGGACACACTGAAATTTCCACGTTCATTCCCCACACCTGCACCGATGGCGGCAAGGAAGTAATCACCTGCGCCGTGTGCAAGGCGGAGCTGGCTGTGAACGATTTGAGCGATCTGGATCCCGCGCCCGCAACCGGACATGTTCCCGGCGAAGCGGTACGGGAAAATGAAGAAACAGCCACCTGCAAGGAAGACGGCGGCTACGATACCGTTGTATACTGCACCATTTGCAAAACCGAGCTCAGCAGAGAGCATACCGTGGTCGAGGCTGGCGAAGCGCATCATGTGTTTGATGAAACCAGCGTTGTGAAGGCGGCGACCTGCACTACGAACGGCATCGGCAAGACGACGTGCAGCGTGTGCGGCAAGACGAAGTATGAAATCATCAAGGCGGCGCACACCTGGGTAAACGCGGGCGAAGATACCGCGACCTGCACCGAGGGCGGCAAGGTGGATCAGCTCTGCGAGGTATGCGGAGCGGAACAGACGATCGATACCGAAGCGCTGGGCCACGATCTGGACGAAGGCACGGTAAAGAGCGAAGCCACCTGCGGCGAAGCGGGCGAAATGGTTTACAAGTGCTCCCGCTGCGGTTACACCGAGACCAAGGAAATCCCGGCGACGGGCGAACATAAGTTCGTTGAAAGCGCGAAGGATGCAACCTGCACGGAGCCAGCGAAGGTTGGCATGATCTGCGAAGTCTGCGGCGCGGAAGATCCGGAGCATCCGGCGACGGTTGTTGAAGGCAGCGAAGCGCTGGGTCATGATTATGTGATCGATGCGGAAGACGACGAATACGTCGCGGCGACCTGCACCGATGGCGGCGTGGATGTAAAGGTCTGCACCCGCTGCAAAGATCGCATCGTAGAAGCGACCGAAGCGAAGGGTCACACCGCAGGTGAGAGCAAATATCTGGCGGCGGATTGCGAAAACAACGGCCGCGAGGTCGTCTACTGCGCGGACTGCCATGAAATCATCGAAACCGAGGACATGGGCGAACTGGATCCCGCCATCGGCCATGCGCCGCTGGAAGCGGTTCGTGAAAACGAAATCACCGTAACCTGCCAGGAGGATGGCAGCTACGACGAGGTCGTATACTGCAATAACTGCAAGGAAGAACTGAGCCGTGAAAGCATCACGGTCAAGTCCACCGGCGAAGAGCACATCTACGGCGATCCCATTGAGCTGAAGCCGGCGACCTGCACCACGAACGGCATCGGCAAGACGGCGTGCAGCGTGTGCGGCAAGACGAAGTATGAAATTATCAAGGCGGCGCACACCTGGGTAAACGCGGGCAAAGATACCGCGACCTGCACCGAGGGCGGCAAGGTGAATCAGTTCTGCACGGTGTGCGAAGCGGAACAGACGATCGATACCGAAGCGCTGGGCCACGATCTGGACGAAGGCACGGTAAAGAGCGAAGCCACCTGCG
>CAKUKP010000059.1 GCA_934663625.1 uncultured Clostridia bacterium | reverse complement strand
TCGCGCACATCGTATTTGCTGCCCCAGACCTCCGGCACGCCGCGATCGACGTTCAAAAGCGTATACACGGATTCCATACCGGTGCGCATCGAATACTCGGTGGTGAAGATGGTATCGCGCGGGGTTTCGGCGAACTGACCGATGAAGGCGAAGTTCACCGCGCCGTCCGGCACGACCTTCGGGCGATCGGATTCCTTGCGCGGCTGGAAGAACGCGTTGATATACGGCATGAAGCAGGTGGTGGTATTGCACGCATCGTGCGCCAGCGCTTCGATTCGATCCTCCGGCACGCCGATATGATACAGCCATTCGCGGCAGATCTCCTCGCCGGTGCAATCGCGCATCGCCTTCTTGACGTAGTTGCCTTCCTTATTGGTATTCAGCGAATACAGCCATACGAGCACCATGTTCTTGTCCTGAGATTTGAACTGCGGCTGGCGGTTGATCGTCCAGGAGAGATACCAGTTGTCCGTGCTGTCCTTCACGGTCACGATGCCGCCGGTGGTCACCTTGCCGGTGCGCGGATCGCGTTTGCAGATGTTCATGATGTGGCGGATGATCTCTTCATCGGAGGTCGCGACGGTGGCGCTCATCCAGTTCGTCGCGTCCACATCCGAGCAGAACGCTTCGGGATTGCCGAATTCGCCGTGCGTCGCCTGCGCCGCGATCGCCTTCCACATATCCCAGGATTCGCCCTTGCCGTTTTCAACGCCGGACAGATCGGGTGCATGGGTCTGATCGCCGTAGCAGGAGGTATCGGTGCAGCAGCCGTTGGTGATGAACACGAGATCATCCTCGGTCAAATCGATGGTCTGGGTTTCGCCGTCTTTGACGTACACGATCTGCCTGGCGACCATCTGATCGCCCTCGTGCGCGATCACGACGTTCTTTACGTCCATGCCGTATTCGATCTTCACGCCATGGCCTTCCAGATACTTCACCAGCGGGAGAATCATGCTCTCATACTGGTTGTATTTGGTGAAGCGCAGCGCGCTGAAATCCGGCAGACCGTCGATGTGATGCACGTAGCGGCAGAGATAGCGCTTCATCTCCAGCGCGCTGGACCAGCGCTGGAACGCGAACATCGTCTGCCAGTAGAGCCAGAAATTCGTATTCCAGAAGGAATCGGGCAGCACATCGGAAATCTTTTTATCCTCCAGATCCTTTTCCGGCGTCATGAACAGCTTCGAAAGCGCCAGCGCGGAATCGCGATCCAGTTCGAATTTACGATCGGTGTGCGCATCCTCCCCGCGATTGACCGTCGCACGGCAGAGGGAATAGTTCGGGTCGTGCTTGTTCAGCCAGTAGTATTCGTCGAGCACCGATACGTTCGGCGTTTCGATCGAGGGAACATCGCGGAAGGTGTCCCACATGACCTCGAAATGATTGTCCATCTCGCGGCCGCCGCGCATGAAGAAGCCCTTGGTTACGTCCTTGCGTCCGTCGCAGCTTCCGCCCGCCAATTCGAGCTTTTCCAGAAGGTGAATGCGCTCGCCCTTCATCTGACCGTCGCGCACCAGATAGAACGCCGCGGTCAGTCCCGCCAGACCGGTGCCGATGATATATGCCGATTTCTTGTCAACGCCTTCCGGCTTTTCCGGATGCGCAAAGGATTCATAAGTGCCTGCGGAATAATACATGATTGATTTCCTCCCGTTCTCGCTTGATGATTTTATTATACCCGCGCGGGAGGATTCCACAATAAACAAAAATCGCCCCGTGCTCAGTTTTTCAGCACGGGGCGGAAGGTGTCTGATTTTTGGTCAAAACGGATGAAATGACAAAAACAAAAACAAAATCAGACCGTTTCGATGCGGCGGAATTGATCGGAAATACTAATACTATCGGTTCGCCTTATTCAGATACCGCAGCGCGCGGTTCAGGTGCGTGCGCATCAGCTTGCGGGCAAGGCGTTCGTCCTGTGCCTCCACCGCCGCGCAGATCGCGGCATGATCCTTCAGCGCGATCTTCGGAACGCCCTTGATGGACTGGGTGATCGGGCGCGTTTTGGAAAGCATCCCTGCGCACATGTTCAGCATCACGCTCATGGCTTCGTTGCCGCAGGCCTCCGCCAGAATCGCGTGAAAGCGATCGTCCGAGGCGACGCCGTTTCCGCCGTTTTCGATGTCGGCGCGCATCTCCTCGACGGTTTGGCGAAGCTCCTCCAGCTGCGCCTGCGTGCGGCGCTGCGCCGCCATCGCCGTAACTTCGGTTTCCAGAATCAGGCGCACCTCGATCAGATCGGTATCCAGCTTGCCATTCTGGGACATCACCATCGAAAAGGGATCCACGATGTTCGAAAGGCTGGGCGCTTTGATAAACGTACCTTCGCCCACGCGGGATTCCACGCAGCCCATCATTTCCATCGAACGAAGCGCTTCGCGAATCGCCGTGCGGCTCACGCCGAATTGCTCCGCCAGCGTGCGTTCGGCGGGCAGCCTGTCTCCCGGACGCAGAACGCCTTCGTGAATCTGGGCAATCATTTTGGCAGTAATTTCCTCGTACAGCTTGCTTCCGCGATTTTCCGCCATGATGATTTCCCCTTTCGAATTATACTCATTTATTTATCATACCATTTTTTACGCAAATTGTACAGCCCTTCGCGTAATTTTCCGGAAAAAATATTGATTTCTGCGGGAAACCTCTTGCATAATCGGTCAAACCATGATAGACTATAACCAAGGTTGATTGGTATGACCAATTTAATAGAATTACAGGAGGATATTTATCATGGATGCAGAACTGGTTGTAAAAGATCTGGTTGCCCGTGCCCGCGTTGCACAGGTTGAATTTGAAAAGTGCTCCCAGGAGCAGGTAGACGAAGCCTGCCGCGTAATCGCAAAGACGATTTACGATAATGCAGAGCCGCTCGCGCGCATGGCGGTGGAAGAAACCCGCATGGGCGTTTACGAAGATAAAGTCAAGAAGAATCAGGGCAAGGCCAAGGTCATCTGGAACGACCTCAAGGGCGGCAAGAGCGTCGGCATCATCGGCCGCGATCCCGAAAAGGGTCTGACCTACGTCGCCAAGCCCATGGGCGTGGTCGGCGCGGTTACCCCCACCACGAACCCCATCGTGACCCCCATGTGCAACGCCATGTTCGCGCTGAAGGGCCGCAACGCCATCATCATTTGCCCCCATCCGCGTTCCAAGAAATGCTCCGGCGAAGCGGTTCGCCTGATCAAGGAAAACCTGAAGGCGCTTTCCTATGTGCCGCAGGACATCATCCAGATCATCGATGAGCCCACCGTGGAACTGTCCGGCCAGGTTATGAAGCAGTGCGATGTTTGCATCTCCACCGGCGGCATGGGCATGGTTCGCGCGGCATACGCGTCCGGCAAGCCGGCGTTCGGCGTAGGCGCGGGCAACGTGCAGTGCATGATCGACACCGATGCGGATCTGGAAAAGGCCATCCCGATGATCATCGAAGGCCGCCGCTTCGACAACGGCATCATCTGCTCCGGCGAGCAGACCGCCATCATGCCCAAGTCCATCTTCGCCAAGGCCGTTGAAATTTTCAAGAAAAACGGCGCGCTGTACATCGATAAGCCCGAAGACGTCGCCAAGCTGCGCGAGGTCGTATTCCCGAACGGCACGATCGATAAGAACATCGTCGGCCAGAGCGCGAAGGTCGTCGCGGATCGCTGCGGCTTCGCCCATGGCGATGATCTGAAGGTGATCCTGGTCAAGGCCGATACCTATGGCAAGGATGATCTGCTGTCCAAGGAAAAGATGTGCCCCGTGATCGCCACCTACGACAATCTGGCGGACTGGGACGAATGCATCGCCGCCGCGAATGCCAATCTGAATGTAGAAGGCAAGGGCCACAGCGTATCGATCCATTCCAACAATACCGCGGATATCGAAAAGGCCGCGCAGATTCTGCCGGTTTCCCGCTTCCTGATCAATCAGATTTGCTCCACCAACAACGGCGGTTCCCTGTTCAACAGCCTGAACCCCACCACCACGCTGGGCTGCGGCAGCTGGGGCAACAACTCCATCTCCGAAAACCTGTCCTGGCGTCACCTGTTCAACGTCAGCCGCATTGCTACCGTGCGTCCCGGCGCAGTAGCTCCGACCGATGCAGAAATCTGGGGGGAATAATCGATGAAGCTTATGGAATACCAGGCCAAGCTGCTTTTCAAGCAGTTTGGTCTGCCGATCAAGCACGGCTGCGTGATCGATAAAAAGGAAGATCTCGAACGTGCAATGGCAGAAGAAAACGTATCCTTCCCCGTGGTGGTCAAGGCGCAGATTCAGTCCGGACACCGCGGCCAGGCGGGCGGCATTCAGTTCGCCAAGAACATGGATGAAGCCAGGGCGCACGTCGACAAGCTGCTCGGCAAGGAGCTGCTGGGTCTGATGGTGAACAAGCTGTATCTGGTTGAAATGGCGGATTTCAAGATTGAATGGTATCTTTCCATCATGCTGGATCGCCTGACCAAGCAGCCGATCATCATCTTCTCCGCAGAGGGCGGCATGGAAATTGAAGAGACCGCCAAGCAGAAGCCCGAAGCCATCAAGAAGATCGTGATCGATCCGATGATCGGCGTTCAGGATTATATGGCGCGCTATCTGCTCTCCTCCACGCATCAGGATCTGATGTATGTAAAGCAGCTGGATGCCCTGCTGAAGAAGCTGTACAAGTGCTTCATGGATTACGATTGCATGCTGACGGAAATCAACCCGCTGGTTGTGCAGGAGGACGATACCCTGCTGGCGCTGGACGGCAAGGTGGACATCGACGACAGCGCGCTGTATCGCCTGCCCGATGTGACCGCATGGCGCGAAGAGCTGCCCGAAGAGGATCTGGTAAAGGAAGCCCGTGAATTCAACTTCCTGTACATCCCCTGCGAGCCCGGCGGATCCATCGCCGTATGCTCCAACGGTTCCGGTATGCTGATGAGCTGCATCGATATGATTACCAAGAACGGCATGAAGGTTGCGGCCGTTCTGGATCTGGGCGGCGGCGCAACGAAGGAACGCATCGCCGAGGCCATGCGCATTCTGTTCTCCACCACCGGCGTAAAGGCCGTATTGATCAATATCTTCGGCGGCATCACCCGCTGCGACGAAGTCGCGGGCGGCGTAAAGCTGGCGATGGAGCATCATTCGCTGGATGGCAAGCTGATCGTGGTGCGCATGGAAGGCACCAACAAGGATAAGGGCATTGAAATTATCGAAGGTCTGCACAGCGATGTTGTGCGCACCGAGGGTCTGCGCGAATCCATCGCCGCGCTGCTTGAGAGGAGGGATCGCCTGTGAGCATCATTATTGACCAGAATACAAGGCTGATCGTTCAGGGCATCACCGGCCGTGAAGGCACCTTCCACACCGAACAGATGCTGGCATACGGCACGAACGTAGTCGCGGGCGTTACCCCCGGCAAGGGCGGCCAGACCGTTCTGGGCGTTCCGGTATTCAACACCGTTCGCGAAGCGATGGAAGCCACCGACGCAAACGCTTCCGTCATCTTCGTTCCCGCAAAGTTCACCAAGGCTTCCGTGTTGGAAGCGCTGGACGCGGGCGTACCCACCATCATGACCATTGCGGAGCATGTGCCCGTACATGATATGATGATCTGCTATCGCCTTGCGCATCTGAAGGGCGCGCGCCTGTTCGGGCCCAACTCCTTCGGCATCATCAGCCCCGGCAAATCCAAGGCGGGCTTCATGGCGCACCGCATCTTCACCCCCGGCAGCGTGGGCGTGATGAGCCGCAGCGCCACCAACTGCTATGAAACCGTATTTATGCTGACCAACGCCGGCATCGGCCAGAGCACCTGCATCGGCGTGGGCGGCGATATGATCCCCGGTTCCACCTTCTCCGATCTTCTGCCCGATTTCATCGCGGATCCGGAAACCCGCGCGATCGTCATCATCGGCGAAATCGGCGGCAACGAAGAAGAGCTGGCCGCAAAGTATCTGAAGGAACACAACGTGACCAAGCCGGTGATCGCGCTGATCGCCGGTAAGAACGCGCCGAAGGGACGTTCCATGGGTCACGCGGGCGCCATCGTATCCGCAGACGGAACGGGCAGCGCGGCGAGCAAGGAAAGCGCGCTGCGTGAAGCGGGCGTTTACATCGCAGAAAACACCCAGCACATCCGCGATATCTGCCTTCAGCTGAAAGAGGAGGGAAAACTGTGATCGAACGTGAAAGAGCCGGTCATATTTACGAGACCATGGTGCGCATCCGCGCATTCGAATTCCGCGCACTGAAGCTTTTCGAGGAAAACAAGCTGCGCGGCAGCGTACATCTTTACATCGGTGAAGAGGCCGTGGCGGCGACCGTCTGTTCCCGGCTGACCAACGATGATTACATCGCTTCCACCCACCGCGGACACGGCCACTGCATCGCCAAGGGCGCGCGCCTGGATCTGGCGATGGCGGAACTGATGGGCAAGGCCACCGGCTATTGCAAGGGACGTTCCGGTTCCATGCACATCGCGGACTTCACGCAGGGCAACCTGGGCGCAAACGCCATCGTCGGCGGCGGCATCCCGATCGCGACCGGCGCGGCGCTTTCCGCAAAGCTGCAGCATCAGGATCGCGTGGCGGTCAGCTTCTTTGGCGACGGCGCTTCCAACGAAGGCACGTTCCATGAATCCCTGAACTTCGCCAGCGTAAAGAAGCTGCCGATCATCTACGTATGTGAAAACAACGGTTACGGCATTTCCGTGCCGGTATCCCAGTCCACCTCCGTAAAGGATATCTCCGTGCGCGCAAAGGCGTATGATATGCCCGGCGAAACCGTGGACGGCAACGATGTGGAAGCCATCGACGCAGCGTTCGAGCGCGCCCTGAAGCGCGCCAGGGCGGGCGAAGGTCCTTCCCTGATCGAATGCAAAACCTATCGCTGGATGGGTCACTGGACGGGCGATCCGCAGACCTACCGCACCCGCGAGGAAGTTGCGGAATGGAAGAAGAAGGATCCCATCAAGCGCTGGCGCGAAAAGCTGATCGCCGAGGGTCTGTACACCGAAGCGGAGCTGGACGCCATCGATAAGGCGGCGGACGCGGAAGTTGACGCCGCGACCGAATTCGCGATCAACAGCCCGAATCCCGATCCGGCGCACGTTCTGGACGACGTATTCTATGAGGGAGGCGACGAAGCATGAGCATTAAGACCTACGCAATGGCAGTACGCGATACCATCGCTTCCGAAATGCGCCGTGATCCCAAGATCTTCGTCATGGGTGAAGACGTAGAAGCCATCGGTTCCATTTTCGGCTGCACCCGCGATCTGACCAAGGAATTCGGTCAGGAGCGCGCGTTCAATACCCCCATCAGCGAAGCCGCTTTCGTCGGCGCCGGTCTGGGCGCGGCGTGCACCGGCATGCGCCCGATCGTTGAACTGATGTACATGGATTTCGCGCTGGTCGCCATGGATCAGCTGATCAACCAGGTCGCCAAGACGCGCTACATCTTCGGCGGTCGTGCGAAGATCCCGCTGGTCATCCGCGGTCAGGAAGGCATCGGCCGCGGCAACGCCGCCACGCATTCCCAGTCGCTGGAAACCATCTTCATGCATTTTCCGGGTCTGAAGGTTGCATGCCCCTCCACCGGACGCGATGCGGCAGGTCTGCTGCGCACCGCCATCCGCGATGATAACCCCGTAATGTTCTTCGAGCATAAGGCGCTGTATTCCACGAAGATGGATGTGCCGGATGATCCCGATTTCATGCTGCCCTTCGGCAAGGCCGATATCAAGCGCGAGGGCACGGATGTGACCATCGTCGCCAACCTGCTGTACGTTCCGCGCGCGCTGGAAGCCGCCGAAGAACTGGCAAAGGAAGGCATTTCCGCCGAGGTCATCGATCCCATGACGCTGGTTCCCTTCGATAAGGAAACTGTGGTCAATTCCGTAAAGAAGACCGGCCGCTTGGTGGTTGTGCACGAAGCGCACCGCACCGCCGGTTGGGGCGCGGAGGTTGCATCCATGGTGACCGAGGAAGCGTTCCGCTATCTGGACGCGGCTCCGGTTCGTCTGGGCACCAAGGCATGCCCCCTGCCCTTCAACGTTGATCTTGAAAACGCCGCCACGCCGCAGATCGCCGATATCATCGCCGCCTGCAAGCAGGTGTGCTATCGCTGATCGATAACAGATCATTGCCAATCCGCCGGTCGAATTACACCCCATTCGACCGGCAGCACGTTCCGGCGCTGATCGTGTCGGAACAGGTGCAAGCGTGGACGGATGCCAACCCCCGTCCGCGCCTGCGCCCATACTTTTAGGAGGTTACGCATGGCTCAGAAGATCATACTGCCCAAGCAGGGTCTGCAAATGACCGAGGGCATTATCACCAAATGGCTGAAGGCCGAAGGTGATCAGGTAAAAGAGGGCGAACCGCTTTTCGAAATGGAAACCGATAAGCTTTCCATTACCATAGATTCCACCGCCACCGGCACGATTCTGAAGCTTCTCTATGAAGAAGGCGATATGGTGCCCGTGACCGAAACCATCGCCATCGTCGGCAACCCCGGCGAGGATATTTCCGCACTGCTGAACGGCGGCGATGCGCCCGCCGCACCCGCTGCGGAGGATACTGCAAAGCCCGCTGCCGGGAAGGCCGCAGGCGCGCTGCCCGCCGATGTGCATAAGATCATCATGCCCAAGCAGGGCCTGCAGATGACCGAAGGCATCATCACCAAATGGCTGGTAAGCGAAGGCGATGAAATCAAGGAAGGCGATCCCATGTTCGAAATGGAGACCGATAAGCTCTCCATCACCATGGATTCCACCGCCACCGGCACCGTGCTGAAGCTCCTCTATGAAGAGGGCGACATGGTACCGATCACCGAAACCATCGCTTACGTCGGCCCCGCCGGTACGGATATCGACGCGGTACTCGCCGCCGGTGATTCCGCCGCCGAAGCCGCGCCCGCCGAGGAAGCCGCCGCACCCGCTGCGGACGGCCGCGTATTCGCATCCCCCCGCGCGCGCATGACCGCCGAGGGCAAGGGCATCGATATTGCCACCGTGTCCGGCTCCGGCCCCGATGGCCTGATCATCGAACGCGATGTACTCGCCGCCAAGGCGCCCGTCGCCGCGCCGAAGGCCGCCGCCGCACCCGCGCCGGTGGAAGCGGGCGAACTGGAAACCGTAATCCCGCTGAAGGGAATGCGCAAGATCATCGCCCAGCGCATGCACGACAGCCTGCACGATCTGGCGCAGGCCAACCATCGCATGGAAGTGGATATGACCGAATGCGTGCGCCTGCGCGAACAGCTGAAGGCGGAAGGCATCAAGGTCAGCTACAACGATATGGTGATCCGCTGCGTCGCCAAGGCATTGACGGAATTCCCGATGATGAATTCTTCCATGACCAGCGACAGCATCATCGTAAAGCACCATGTAAACGTGGGCATGGCGGTTGCGACCGATACCGGTCTGCTGGTGCCCGTAATCCGCAACGCCGATAAGCTGAGCCTGACCGAGATCAACGCCGTGGCGAAGGATCTGGGCAAGCGCACGAAGGAAGGCGGACTGAATCCCGACGAACTGACCGGCGGCACCTTCACCGTGACCAATCTGGGCATGTTCGGCGTGGACAGCTTCACCGCGGTCGTCAACGCGCCCGAAGCCGGCATTCTGGCGGTCGGCGCGATGAAGAAGCGCGCGGTTGTTCTGGACGATGATACCATCGCCGTAAAGAACATGATGTGGCTGAGCCTGACCTACGATCACCGCATCGTAGACGGCGCGCCCGCCGCACAGTTCCTGGGTCGCGTGAAGAAGCTGCTGGAAAAGCCTGCATTGCTTCTGTAAAACCATCGATCGGGGAGCATCCGTACATTGGCATGGATGCTCCTTTTCTATACCGTACAAAAGGGTGTGATTCCATGGTGCAAAGCATCATGCGCGACATAGAATTTCTGAAGAAGCCCTCCGCGCCTGCGTGCCCGTCGGATGCGCCGGTGGCGGATGATCTTTGCGATACGCTGCGCGCGCACATCGAAGGCTGCGTGGGCATGGCGGCGAACATGATCGGCGCATCCGTGCGCATCATCGTATTTCTGGATAACAGCCAGATCTGCGAAATGTTCAATCCGAAAATATTGAAGCGCGACGGCGCATACGAAGCGGAGGAGGGCTGCCTTTCCCTCACCGGTACGCGCAAGGCGAAGCGCTATCGCACGATCAAGGTGCAATGGCAGACCCGCGATGGAAAATTGCGCGTCAAGAATTATTCCGGTTTCACCGCGCAGATCATCCAGCACGAGATCGATCATCTGGAAGGGATCATTATCTAGTTGACCCGCCCGAACGAATTCGGTATAATTGAAAAAACATCAAAGGGGGTGTTTTCTCTGGAAACCACCTATGTAACCGGCCATCGAAACCCCGATACGGATTCCATCGTATCCGCGATGGCGTATGCCGCGCTCCGGAACGCGCTGGGCGACCGTGGCTACATCGCCGCGCGCCTCGGCCACATCAGCGATGAAACGCACATGGTGCTGGAGCGCTTCGGCTTTGAACCGCCGATCTACATTCATTCCGTGCGCACGCAGGTGCGCGATCTGAATTACGATACGCCGCCCGCGCTGAGTCCCGCCGCCACGGTCAGCTACGCATGGAGCGTGCTGCAGGCGGATCAATCGATCCCCGCCGTGCCCGTGGCGGATGAGGAAGGCAAGCTTTTCGGAATGCTGAATCCGGATGATATCGCATCCTTCGATATTTCGATGATCGAACATCCGGTGCTGGAAAACGTGCCGATGTTCAACCTGCTATCGGTGCTGGAGGGGCATGAATTAAACGAATGCCTCTCCCCTTCGGACAGCGTATCCGGCGAAGTGATCATCGCCATGCCCAAGGCGCACAACGCGCCCGTTTTCACCGGCAAGGATTGCATTCTCCTCTGCGGGCAGCAGGATGATATCATCCGCAGCGCTGTGGAAAAGGGCGTGCGCACGCTGATTCTGTGCCAGGCGGAGATCGATCCGGAGGTTTGCGCGATGCAGACCGAAACGCGCATCATCTCCACGCCGCTGGACGTGACCCGCGCATCGCGCCTGATCTACCACGCCATTCCGGTCGGCCGCATTTGCAGCAAAAAGGAAATCCCCTGCTTCCATCTGGACGATTATCTGGACGACGTGCGCGAGGTATTGATGCAGAACCGCCATCGCAGCTATCCCATTCTGGATTCCGATGGCTGCGTGGTGGGCACGCTTTCGCGATACCATCTGATGAATCCGCGCCGCAAGCGCGTGGTGCTGGTGGATCACAATGAAATCGCGCAATCCGTGCCCGGACTGGAACAGGCGGATCTGCGCGCGATTATCGATCATCACCGGCTGGCAGACATTCAAACCGGCAGTCCCGTGTACTTCCGCAACGAACCCGTGGGCAGCACCGCCACCATCATCGCCGGTATGTATCAGGAGCGCGGCATCGTGCCCACCGAGAAGATGGCGGGTCTGATGGCGGCGGCAATCGTCGCCGATACGGTCATGTTCAAATCCCCCACCTGCACCGATCGCGATCGCCGCATGGCGGAAACGATGGCGCGCATCGCCAATATTTCGCTGGATAAGCTGGGCTACGATATTTTCTCCACCGCTTCCGGCGATGGCAAGACGGCGGAGGAGCTGATCTTCACCGATTTCAAGGAATTCCACATCGCGGGCAACAATCTTGGCATCGGGCAGATCACCTGCATCGATTCGATGCACATATTGGAGCGCCGCGGGGAGCTGCTTTCCATCATGCGCGAAACCGTGCAGAAGAAGCATTACGATATGATGCTTCTGATGCTGACCGATGTACTGAAGGAGGGCACGCAGCTGTTGGTCATCGGCGATACATCCATCATCAAACAGGCGTTCAACGTGGATGTGCGCGATAACACCTGCTTTTTGCCGAACGTGATGAGCCGCAAAAAACAGATCGTGCCGATGCTGAGCGTGCTGTGGGGCTAAAGAAAAAAACTCCAAAATCGAATAAATGTCATTACAGCAAAACTCCCGCCGCAAATCGCGGCGGGAGTCGTTTTATAGATTTCGTTTTCAGATGGGCATCGCGTTGTTCTTCACATCGCGCACGGAATTGTCCAGACCCAGCTGGGCAGCCTGACGCTGCTGGAAGAACTTTTCGGCGACCTGCGGGAACAGCGCGTAGGAAAGTACGTCCTCTTCCTGCATGTAATACTGGCCGATTTCCTTGCGGAACTCATCCAGATGCTTTGCGCCGTAGTTCGGATCATCTACCGGACGGCAGGTGATTACCTTGCGGTTGCCGATGACCTTCTTGCGAACTTCCTCGTTCACCGGCGCGGGCAGCGTGCCATATTCGCCCGCCATCAGACCCTGGGACTCCTTCGGATTCATCTTATAGCGCTCGCCGGAGATGACGTTCATCACGGCCTGCGTGCCGACGATCTGAGAAGTGGGCGTTACCAGCGGCGGATAGCCGAAGTCCTCGCGCACGCGCGGTACTTCCGCCAGCACTTCGTACAGCTTATCAGACTTGCCCGCCTGCTTGAGCTGGTTGATCAGGTTGGAAAGCATTCCGCCCGGAACCTGATACTTCAGGGTGTTAACATCCACCTTCAGTACCTTGGGATCCAGGAAGCCTTCGTCCTTCAGCTTATCGGCAACCTTGCGGAAATGCTCGGTGGCCTGGGTGAGCAGATTCAGATCGATGCCGGTATCGTATTCGGTGCCGCGCAGGGTGGCAACCAGCGGCTCGGTCGCGGGCTGGGAAGTACCGTTGCCGAGCGGAGAAAGCGCGCAGTCCACGATATCCACGCCCGCTTCGATCGCCTTCAGGTTGACCATATCGCCGGTGCCGGTGGTGTTGTGGGTGTGCAGATGTACCTTCGTTTCGGGCTTCAGGGCTTCCTTCAGCTTCTTCACGAGGGAATACGCATTGTAGGGCAGCAGCAGATTCGCCATATCCTTGATGCAGATATTATCCGCGCCCATGGATTCGAACTTCTTCGCCAGATTGACGAAGTATTCCTCGGTATGCACCGGACTGATGGTGTAGGACATCGCCACTTCGCAGATGCCGCCGTACTTCTTGGTCGCCTTGATGCAGGTTTCCAGATTGCGGGGATCGTTCAGCGCGTCGAAGATGCGGATTACATCGATGCCGTTCTTGATCGACAGACGAACGAATTCATCCACCACATCATCCGCGTAATGCTTGTAGCCCAGAATGTTCTGGCCGCGGAACAGCATCTGCAGCTTGGTATTCGGCAGCGCCTTTCTCAGCTGACGCAGGCGCTCCCACGGATCTTCATTCAGGAAGCGCAGGCAGCTGTCGAAGGTCGCGCCGCCCCAGCATTCCAGAGAGTAAAAACCGCACTTATCCAGAACATCGCACGCGGGCAGCATGTCCTCCAGGCGCATACGGGTCGCGGCCTGGGACTGATGTGCGTCGCGCAGGATGGTTTCGGTAATCATTACTTTACCCATTGTTATATCCTCCTAACTACACTTGGACAAAACCGATTAACCCAGCAGAGCGATGAATACGCCCGCCGCAACCGCCGAACCGATAACGCCAGCCACGTTGGGGCCCATGGCGTGCATCAGCAGGAAGTTGCCGGGGTCGGTCTTCTGACCTTCCCTCTGGGATACGCGCGCCGCCATCGGAACGGCGGATACGCCCGCAGAACCGATCAGCGGGTTGATCGCGTTGCCGCCGTAGATCACGTTCATCAGCTTCGCCAGCAGCACGCCGCCCGCCGTACCGCAGCCGAAGGCGATAACGCCCAGAACCACGATCTTGATGGTGTTCAGCGTGAGGAAGGTGGAGCCCTTGGTGGTCGCGCCAACCGTCAGACCCAGGAAGATGGTTACGATATTGATCAGTTCGTTCTGCGCGGTCTTGCTGATGCGCTCCACAACGCCGGATACGCGCATCAGGTTGCCCAGCATCAGCATGCCGACCAGCGAAGCCGCGTCCGGAAGCAGCAGGGAAACGATGATGGTGACCAGAATCGGAAATACCACCAGTTCGGTCTTGGATACGGGGCGCAGCTGACCCATGCGGATTCTGCGTTCCTTATCCGTCGTCAGCGCGCGCATGATCGGCGGCTGAATGACGGGCACCAGCGCCATATAGGAATACGCGGCAACCGCGATCGGGCCCAGCAGATGCGGGGCGAGGCGCGTGGTTACGTAGATGGCAGTCGGGCCGTCCGCGCCGCCGATGATGCCGATTGCGCCGGCCTCGGCAGCCTTAAAGCCCAGCACCTTCGCGCCGATGAAGGTGATGAAGATACCCAGCTGCGCGGCAGCGCCCAGCAGCAGGGACTTCGGATTTGCGATCAGGGGGCCGAAGTCGGTCATCGCGCCGACGCCCATGAAGATCAGCGGCGGATAGATACCCAGCTTTACGCCCTTGTACAGATAGTAGAACAGACCGCCGTTGGAGGTAAGCACCTGATAGACGGTTTCGCCCGCCGCATTCACGGTCAGTTCAACGGTCTTGCCGGTGTACTGCGCGGCATAGGCGGCGGCTTCGGATGCGGACGAGAACGTCTTGTAAACCGGATCCGCCATCAGACCCGCGCCCGGCAGGTTCGCCAGCAGCATACCAAACGCGATGGGCAGCAGCAGCAGCGGCTCAAACTGCTTGACGATCGCCAGATACAGAAGCACGCACGCGACGGCGATCATGGCGTATTCGCGCCATGTGCCCTGTGCGAAGCCGGTGGTCGCGGCAATCTTCTTTATACCGTTGATAACATCGATTTCGGGATCGGCGTCCGGCGCCGGTTCCGCAGCAGCTTCGGTTTCGACTGCGGGCACTTCCGGTGCGGGCACGGTATCGCCATCGGCAAACGCCACGGCCCATACCGTCAGCATCGCGAAGAGCACCAGCAGACATACAAACGCCCGCGTGCTTTTCACTTTCTTCAATTTGAACATCTGGATTTGACCTCCTTACGTTCTTTCGATTACTTCAGGGAGATCAGCACATCGCCGGTACCAACGGTTGCGCCCTTGGTGACGTTGATCGAAGCGACCACGCCGTCGCGCGGCGCGGCGATTTCATTTTCCATCTTCATAGCTTCCAGAATCACCAGCGTATCGCCGTTCTTAACCGCCTGACCCACGGATACCTTTACATCCAGAATGGTGCCGGGCATCGGGCAATTTACGGGCTCGCCGCCGGTGGGCACGCTCGCCTTGGGGGCTGCCGCCGGTGCGGGCGCGGCCTTGGGGGCGGGAGCGGCTGCGGGCGCGGGCGCTGCGGCGGCCGGTGCGGGTGCGGCTGCGAATACGGGTGCGCCGCCGATTTCTTCTACTTCAACTTCATAAGCCTGACCATTTACGGTGATAGAGAACTTACGCATAACTGTATCCTCCAAATTGTATTGATGTTCGATTGCGTATTGGACAGCTGCAAATCAGAAGTGATAGATCTGCTCCTGACGTGCGGAACCCTTCCAGCCGGACGCGCGGCGAACCTTGCGCACAACCAGATTCTTGCCGGACTGATCAAATGCGGCGATCGCGGCTGCGATCACGGCGATCAGCTGGGGATCGGTAACGACGTCGGCTTCCGCCGCTTCGGTCGCTTCTTCGATCTCCGGTACGGGCGCGGGCGCGGCTGCAGCGGCGGCCGCGGCGGCCTTTTCCGCCTTGCTCTTATCGATCTTCTTGAATATCGCGGACATGATGCTGATTAAGAGAATCAGAATCGCCAGGCCGAAGAATACGACCAGCATACCGATTACCATCATGATTCCGCCATATCCCAATGCATTCAGAATCTTCATGGCTCTGCCTCCTTACAGCGGCATATTGCCGTGCTTCTTGGCGGGCTTCGTTTCGCGCTTACCGGCGAGCATTTCCAGCGCTGCGGCGAGCATCTGGCGGGTCTGGGCGGGTTCGATCACATCGTCCACATAGCCCTGCTTCGCGGCGTTCACGCCATCGGCCACATCGTCCATGTATTTCTGCTCCAGCTCCGCGCGCTTGGCGATCGGATCCTCGGCGGACTTCAATTCATCGGCAAACGCAAGCTGCGCGCCAATCCGGGGGGTAACTGCGCTCACGCAGGCACCCGGATAGGCGTATACCACATCCGCCGCCGTGCGGGACGCCATCGCGGCGTACGCCATGCCGATTGCATTGCCCGCAATCAGCGCGATGCGCGGCGAAGAAGCTTCCGCGTAGGCAAACATCAGCTGCGCGGTCGCGCGCGCCAGTTCGCCCTGCGGCGCGGTGCTGATCTTCACGCCCAGCGAATCCACAATGCTGATCACCGGAATGGAGAAGCAATCGCAGAACGCCACGAAGCGCGCCGCCTTCTTTGCGCCGTAAACGGTGATGCGGCCATCGTCCTTCGCCGCCTGATTGGCAACGAAGCCCACGGTAGTGCCGCCGATCTTCGCAAGCGCGGTCACCATGGAGGGCGCGAATTCGGCGCTCAGCTCCACAACGTCGTTCGCATCGGCGATGCGGCGAATCAGATCGCGCACATCGGATACTGCGCTCACGCCGTTCAGATCGCTCAGCTCGCGGTTTACATCGTCCTCGCAGAAATCCTCCGCGTCCGCCATGTTGTTCGCGGGCAGCAGGGAAATCAGCTTGCGCGCCGCAGCGATCGCATCCTCATCGGACTGCGCGACCAACTGCGCCATGCCGGACTTTTCGCTGGCGCATGCGCCCGCCAGCGTTTCCATATCGATGTTCTTGCCCGCGACGGCGGATACAACCATCGGTCCGTTTACGAACAGCTGACCGTTCCTGCTCATCACGGTAATATCGCTCATGCCCGCGATCGCGGAAGCGATGCCGCCGCAGGGGCCGAGCACCAGCGCGATCTGCGGCACAACGCCAGAAAGCGCGTTGACCTTGCCCGCCATCTGGGCATAGGCGTTCATGGCGTCGATGCCTTCATCCAGGCGCGCGCCGGCGGTATCCAGAATGGCCACGATGGGCGCGCCGGTCTTTTCGGCAAGATTCATGACCTTCAGAACCTTGCGCGCGTGATCTGCGCCCACGCTGCCGCCCTTCACGGTGAAATCCTGTGCATAGACATAAACAGGGCTGCCGTTGATCAGGCCATAGCCGGTCACGACGCCTGCCTCGCTATTCAGCACATCCAGTTCGACGAAGCTGGCCGCATCCAGAAGCAGACCGATGCGTTCGCGTGCAATGAGCTTTCCGGCCTTCTTCTGCTGATCGCAAAGCTCCGGATCGCCCTTCAGAATCGCCAGCTTGCGCTCGCGAACCACAGGCATGTTGCGTTCAACATTCATATGATTCCCTCCACATTCTATATACTGCAGGTTGTTATGTGATTATATAAACCAATGAACCCAAATTCTTGAATTCTACAAAAAAACCTTTTTTCCTGCCTGATTGCAGGTTAAGTTTGATTTATAATAATTTCTTGACAAAAAATTGGCGGTCGTACAGAAATCCGTTCCAGATATGAAGCTTTTCTTCATATTGTTGTCTTTGTGTATTGACGGCGCATCTGCTATAATATATATAAGTATATCCGGCTGCACAGGCGCGCCCTGTGCAGCGGAACGAACCGAGTTTTACGCAGATTCTAATCATTTATTGATGAAAGGCGAACGCTATGCAGGCTGTAATCAATCCTTCTCCGGCGCAGGCGCTTATGCATTTTTTCGGCCGCAATTATATGATGCGATCCGAAAAGCGCAGCGGAATGACGCCGCAGAACCATGCCGCGCCCTCCGGAAACGGAAAGCGCCCCCCGCAGCGCAGGCGCAGGCGCGCGGGCTTCTTCTATAAAATTGCAACGATGCTTCTGCTGATCGTGCTCTGGCCGGTGGGGCTTCTGCTGCTGTGGCGGCGAAAGCTGCGCTGGAACATCAGCACGAAGCTGATGGTGTGCATCGTAACGCTGGTGGCGTGCATCGTGCTGTACGGATTCGCGCTCACGGTGGATACCGGCAATCCGAAATACGCCGCCGTGCAGGACAGCATCAATACATCGCTGGATTCCGCCGCCGACTGGCTGAACGGCGCGGGCGCGTTCATCGGCGAAAAGGCCGGAAGCGTGCACAGCGGCATCGCCAATTTCGCGGACGCGCTGTGGCAATCGCACCGCAGCGATATCGCCGATCTGATCGATGAAGGCGTGCGCCTGGCGGATCAGGTGCGCGAGGGCGTAACCGGCGCGGGAAAGCTGGAGATCGCGGCTACGGAAGCCCCGACTGAAGCCCCGACGGAAGCGCCCACCGAAACCCCGACAGAAGCTCCGACGCAGAAGCCGTCCAAGGCGCCGACCGGCACGCCCAGCGCAAAGCCCTCCGCGGAAGCAAGCGATGCGCCCGAAGCGATCGATGCGGTGGAAGCCGCTGATGCAACCGATGCGCCGACGCTGAAGCCCACCGGCACGCCCGATGCGACCGCCGCGGCAAAGCCCACGGCGAAATCCACTGCAACGCCAACTGCCGCGCCTGAAGCGACGGAAGCGCCCACCATTGCGCCGACCGACGCACCCGCTGTGGAATCGACCCTCGCGCCCGATGCAAAGGATGTAAAGGTCTATATTCCCACCTCCGCGCCGAGCGCCGATTCCGGCAGGGAACTGACCCACGGAACGCTGGATCGCGACGGCACGTTTGTCGAAGCCACGCCCGCCGCGCCGCAGTCGGTTACGGTGGTGCTGAAACCTGCGAAGGATGCGCAGATCTATTACAACAAGGGCGGCAAGTATTATCACATCGCCGCCAAGTGCAAGGGCATGAAGAAGGCGGCGGCGCACACGCTGGGCGAGGTCGCCGATACGAAGCTGGAAAAATGCCCGAACTGCGAAAGCCCCGAAAGGGAACTGCTGGATGAAACGTATATCGTGTGGGTGGATGAAAACAACGCCGCGCATACGAGCGATTCCTGCGCCGCGTTCGAAGGTCAGTACCGGCTGATTCGCGCCGCGGATGCGGATGATACGATCACCCCCTGCGCGGAATGCGGCGCGGATATCTACTTGAAAGCGCTGGCAGACGGCACGGAAATCATCCTGACCAGCGCGGTTGAAGATGCGATCGCCGAGCCTGAAGCATCCGCGGACGCTGCGCTGGAGCCCGCCGAAACGCCCGCCGCGCAGGAAATCACGCCCACCGTCGCGCTGAAGAGCGCCGGCGATGCGCCCGTATATCATTCCCGCACCGGAAAATGGTATCACACCTACGGAACCTGCTCCGGCATGTCCTACGCCAGCGTGTATACGCTCGCGGAATGCGTGGATAACTATAAATGCTGCAACGCGTGCAAAGCGCCGAAGCCGGAGCTGGTCGGTCAGCATTGCCTGTGGCAGGATCAGAAGAAAATATGCCATACCAGCGACGATTGCACCGAATTTTCCGGCAGATATACGCTGGTTCTCCGCGATGACGCGCTGGAGATGGGACGCACGGGATGCAGCGTGTGCGGCGCGGATGAATATCTGATTCCGGGCACCACGATTCATTATCTCGAAGATATCACGGCTGATGATCCGGTTTAACCGATAAATCCGTTCGCCAAATACCGCCGACAAAACCGGCGGTATCAGGTTGTCAAAAAAGGTCGCGCAATGCGACCTTTTTTGATATAATAGAATCGGTGATGAAAATGCTGAAAAAAGAAACGGAACAGCGGCAGGCAATCGAAATGTTGTGCAC
>CAKUKP010000058.1 GCA_934663625.1 uncultured Clostridia bacterium | reverse complement strand
TGGAGGCGTGTTGTGATTTCAACTCACGCACCTCGTGTGAGGTGCGACATGACCGAGAACTACATGCAGACGCTTTTGTATCTGATTTCAACTCACGCACCTCGTGTGAGGTGCGACTGATCTTCAACTGGTTCAACTGGCGGCGGGATGGGATTTCAACTCACGCACCTCGTGTGAGGTGCGACATTGAACGCATTGCGCCGTGAGCGCTCTATTTCGATTTCAACTCACGCACCTCGTGTGAGGTGCGACAGGTACGCGACGCGATTGTAACCGTGATCAATATTTCAACTCACGCACCTCGTGTGAGGTGCGACGGCAGCGCCGCCAGCCGCGCCGGTTGCCTTTGTGATTTCAACTCACGCACCTCGTGTGAGGTGCGACAAGAGCTGAAAGCCGCTTCTGACACGGCTACGAATTTCAACTCACGCACCTCGTGTGAGGTGCGACTAATTCTCCAATTGCGAAATCGCCGAATTCAATGATTTCAACTCACGCACCTCGTGTGAGGTGCGACACGCCGGACTGCGCGGTATTTCAACAGACATTGGCATTTCAACTCACGCACCTCGTGTGAGGTGCGACGCAGACAGACGATGTATAACATGCGCTGGATGATTTCAACTCACGCACCTCGTGTGAGGTGCGACAAGATTGATTCACTGGAATCCGACCTGCGCATGAAAATTTCAACTCACGCACCTCGTGTGAGGTGCGACGCTTCGCGTTCTTCGACGTTTTGCGTGCGGTCGATTTCAACTCACGCACCTCGTGTGAGGTGCGACGCATGAGGATGAAGTGGACGGACAGGAGCGCCCATTTCAACTCACGCACCTCGTGTGAGGTGCGACGCACCGGAACATGGTGAAGAACATCGCGAAGCTGATTTCAACTCACGCACCTCGTGTGAGGTGCGACGTGCGCCGGTGATCTGCGCGCTGTTCAGGTAGGGATTTCAACTCACGCACCTCGTGTGAGGTGCGACCGCGTGCTGGGTCGCTGCGTGCAGCTGCGGCGGATTTCAACTCACGCACCTCGTGTGAGGTGCGACACACGATAAGTTCCGATGATGATGATATCGACGATTTCAACTCACGCACCTCGTGTGAGGTGCGACCGCAATATGTTGTAGAATATACATGTGCGGACGCAACATCTTGATCGAGGTGGACAGATAGTTACCTAAAATGCTTCTATTGGAAGCATAATGCCCTGTTTTTTCAGGCGAACCATCGATGAAGATTCCATCACCGGAGGTTCGCCGACCGAGCGAAAGCCCTGAAAGTAACCAAACAGAAGCTTTCGGTCGGTGGGATTCTAAGGAATGCACGAACTCTCCTACAGGATGATTGTGCCTTCCGGATCATAGGTCGGTTTCGCGCCGACGTGTTCGATAGATTTTTTCCAATTGTTTCCGAGGTAGTAAAAGCGCAGGCTGTCCTTTTCAGCATCCATCAGATTGATCAAATCGTTTTTCAGCTTCAGGAACTTGCCGTAATCCAGATCGGCTTCAAAGACGGAGTTTTGCACGCGCTGCGCATGATCCTTGCATTTTTTCGCGATGTCGCGAAGCCGCTTTTTTCCGGCGGGATCGGTGGTTGAGACATCGTAACTTATCAGAACCATCATGGAGATTGTTTGACCAGCGATGCCAGATCGCGGTTCCTCCTTTCGTTCGCATTTGCTATCCGTTCAGGTAGCATGGATATTCCTCCAGTTCGCCTCGTACATGTTTTGCAAGAAGGTTGCTTTGAACGTAGGGAAGAAGTCCCAATTGAATCTTCTGCTTCAGATACGGGTGTACGATATCGCTGCGTTTTTTCTCCTGCCAATGCGCGATCACCTTTTTGCGCCCGCCATCGTTCAGATAGACCGCGCCGCCTTCTTCCGGCTGAAAATCCTTCTGCTGGAGTATTTTCAGATTGAACAGCGTGATGGTAAATCGATCGACGATGCAGCGCGCTTCCTCCACAAGATCGCACGCAAGCGAGCTTCTTCCGCTGCGGAGCTTATGATAAAAGCCGATATAGCTATCCAGTCCCACAGTTTCCAGACCGGCGGCGAATTCGTTCGTATACAACGTGTATACGAACGAAAGCACGGCGTTTACCGGATCGAGCGGCGGACGTTTGGTGCGGCCATCGAAGTTGAAATCCGGATTTTTAAACGCTTTGCCCAATACGCTGTAGTATTCCTTCGCGCATGCGCCTTCGATGCCCAGCAGCGATTCATAGCTGTCGGCGGCGAAAATCGAATCGATTGCATCGGTAAGCGCCTGTACGACGCGAACGATCTGCGGATCGGATCGAAGATCGGGCGTATCGTGCAGCGTGCGTTTCAGTACGCCGACGGAGTTGGTTACCTTTGCCGCCATGCTGTTTTTCGCCAGCAGCAAGCCGTTCTCGCGGAAGCAGTCGATCTGTTGAATCCGCAGAAATACGTTTCCGCGCGTACCGGCATAGACCTTGGCGAGAAATGTACCCTGCGGCGAAATGAAGCTGATGGGAATCAGCTTTTGCGCGCATTTGCCCATCAGTGCGGGCGAACAGCCGGGATAATTGATGCATACGATTGATTCGATGTTATCGAATGGAATGCGCGCCTTAATGCTGTCATCCTCGCGACAGACGAAGTTTTCGCCGTCCAGACAGAGGTAGGCGTTTTCGCTGGTAACGTATATCGTGTTGAGCAGCTTCCTCATGCTTCCGCCTCCAATGCCTTTGCAATGCGTTTTCGAAGTCCAACCGGCCTTTTGCCCGCGGCGGGCATACAGAGATCCTTCATCGAACAGCCGTTGCAAACCTGTCGTTCGCGCACCGGCGGGATGCGGCCTGCGGCGATGCAGGCGCGCATTTCAGAAAGCGCGCCGGTCAGCAGCGCTTCGAAATCCGCCTCACCGAAGGTAATATCCATTCGCTTTTTGGTGTCCGCATAATAAATTACAGCGGCGCTGCTGCAGCCGAACATGGAATCGACGCACTTTTTCTGGGCGTAGACCTGCAGCGCATCTTCGATTCGGCAGGGGCAGCCATCCTTGGGCTGCGTCGGCTTGTATTCGACGATGGTGTAGCCGTCGTTTCCAATTTCCAGACAATCCAGCTTTCCGTAGATGCCGTATGCATCATTCCATATATCCAGATCGGTACAGACCTTCTTTCCCCGCAGCGCATAGCCGCCCTTCTGATGGGCGCGTTCGTGAATGATGTTGCCTTTGACGATGAACGCATTCTCCGCCCACGCCCGATCGATTTCCATCAATCCCCAGCGGTGGCTGCAATACAGGAAATGCTGCAGCATCCGAATCGCAATCTGTTCCATTATAGCTTTCGGATCAGACGCACACCTTCGGGCATGGCTTCATCCACCGAAATCGTGTAATCCGAAAAATGACGGCAGGGCGTGACCGGCGATTTCTCCTCGACTTGAATCTTATCGAACAAGACTTCGGAACGAGCGTTACCTAATAGACTGTTATGCTCAAATACATACAGCGCGCGCATACACATCTTGCCGCGGGCGGCGCTGTGGTCGTTTTCAAACATGTTGATGATCGCCGTCCAGAGAAGCTCCAGATCCGCTTCATCAAAGCCGGTAATCTTCTTTGCTTGTGCGGCGGAAACATAGCCCTCCGCGCGGTAGAGCGCATAGGGGATGACGCTCTTTTTGCCTATTTCGGTAGGCCCTGTTTCCTGTCGTTTATCGTTGGTCTTTGCCTGACGGGTGATGGTGACGTTTAGACAGTTTACGGGCGAAATGCTGCGGGCAAAATTGATCTGCACGGGACCGCGCACGATGCCACATGAACAACTATCGCCGGTGGACATGACCATGCCGAAGGTGCGCACATCGAAGTAATTGTTACACATGTAATCCCGCGCCGTTTTGATGTCGTCGGCGTTTTTGTCCTTCGCGCCGGTTTTCAAACCGCACGCTTTATAGGCTTCGGTGAATTTGGAATTCAGGGAACGATCCGGCTTTACGAGGATGTTGAACCGGGGCTCGCCCTCTTTTACTAATTCCACATAGTTGCGGATTTTGCGCTTGATGCATACATCGGTGATGTAACCATGTCCGGTTTCAATATCAATGCGCGGGGTATTGCCCATATCGGGGTCGCCGTTGGGGTTGCCGTTTTCCACATCGAAGAGCATCACGAAATCATAGCGTTTTTCGATAGACATGTTATTTATCCTCCTTGTACTGTTTGATTCTCTGTTGTGTATCCGCCTTTTGCTGGTAGTAGCCCAGCATGAAAATTCCCTGATCTTTTAACGAGAGCATGTCGGGAAATTCATTGCCCAGACCGGCGATGAGTTCCATGATCTCCTGATCGGCAAAGTAGCTGTTGTCCAGCTTGGCAAGATGATACTGCGCCAGAATGATCAGCTTTGGAAAGATCGCTGCAGGGTGAACAGAAGCGGATGCGAAATAGGCGTCCTTGATTGTGCGGTTCAAGCTGTAGTTTGACGCTCTCTGTTGAATGCCCTCCAGTACGGCGAACAATCTGCCGCACAGGTAGGCGGGATTCTGATTCGTTCTGTCCAATGCCACGGAAATAACCTCCTTTTCTCCGTTCAACCTTGCACTTCTGTTGATACATGCCTTTATCATCCTCATAAGGATTTCAATGTGGTTTTCCATGTGGATTTCTTCGGATTTTGAATTTCCAGAAACGATATTTATATCCGTTTGAATTCTGCGCACAAGCGTAGCCAAAAGCCAATTGGGATACATCGTTCCGTTGATCACCGCGCTGAACAGTTTTGACGTGAGCGTCGGATCGATAGATTGGTTCGAGTTTTGCTTCTTCTTATCAGCTTTAGGAGGGAGTAGTTCATGAACCAATTGCTTCAGCCGAACCGGACGCGAATGGAGCCCGATTTTCATATCGTCGATGTGACGGGCGATGTTCGAAAGTACATCGGCGAAGGTATTTCGATAGATGAATTTCACTGCAATACGAGAGTTGCTGGGCTTCAGACCGACGATATAGAATGAAACAGATAGATCCATATCGCGGAGCAGTGCGGGCATATCGATCTGTTGGATACCATTACGTGCATTTTTCAGCAGGATATCCAGCGCCTCGGTAACCTCGTTCGCGCCTTCGCGCTCATCATCCAAGAAATCATAGGCTACGTCATTGTAACGCTCGTCCGCAGAAGCTGCCCAATGGAGTACTGTGATATCTTCGAGCAACGTTTTATTTTTTGAATTCGTTGCGAGGTATTCGAGCACTGCCGTATATTTGTGCATGGCGGATCTGCCGATGTTACAGTTAAATGATTGCGTTGCGCCGTAGGATATTTCTGCATCGTTTTTAAAACAAACAAGTCTGGCACCAGCAGAATTTCCACCGCAAATGCCTTGGATCGGATCGTGAATGCGTGCGATTCGATCACCTTCACCGGTGATTGAACAGCACGCCACTTTGGTATCATTTTCGTTCTGTGCATAGATGACTTCCCAGCGCGCTTTGACCGCGGGAACATCCTGCAAAAACCTTTCGGAATTGTTTTCCAGACAAAAGGCGAAAGAAACACTCTCGATTTTCTTTCGAAGCGATACCAGCTGAGGATTTTCCGTTTCTGCAGATGGAACCCATGTTTTCAAAAAGGCGCAGTAGGCATTAACCAATGGATCATCGATTCCCTGAAGCGCTTCCAGATTGTACTGCACAAGTTTTGTGTGAGATTTTTGTGCATTATTTGTAGAATCTATGCTGGTGAGGCGATCGGTTTCCTTATTGTATTTAAGACCAAAAATGTATACCGGCCGGTGTTCGATGAACTCGCTGGATGTTGCAGACTTATGCATTCGTTTCGGGAATAGCATTTTCTGCGGGCAGGGGTTCGATTTTGAATCCAATGAATCAGGAATACTGATATTGACAATCTTACCTGCTTCGTTTAGCTGGATTAAGTAGGATACCTTTACATATGAATATCCATCAGGTGGGATTTTATTCTCTCGCCGCAGGATATCATAATAATCGCACAATGCATTGATCAGCATACCGAATCCTCCGTGTACTTTCGCACATCAATTTCGCCGCGCACCATATGCGGGCGATAGTATATAGCTTCCGCGCGATCGCTGAATTTGGGGTTTTCCCAATCGCCGTTGACGGGTTTTCCGCCATCCTCGAATTTCAGCCCGTAGAGCATGTAGCCCAGATCGACGTCATCCCGCTGAGCGATTTTGCGGGCGATGCGCGCGGTATCGAATTCAGATACCAGCGAAAGCTTTCGTGCCGGAAATTCCGCGCAGCCCAGGCATGGCGTGCGGAAACATTGCCCCTTTTCCAGGCGGCGCTTCAGAATGCTGTAATGCTTTTCCTCGCATTCATCGGCAAGTTCATTTCTCTGTCCGGTTAGCACGAAATGAAATTCCACGCCGTAGCATACGTCCTTCAGAATCATTGATGCACGTTGATGACGCACTTGATCAGAAGTAGTGTAGATGCTTAAATCCTCCAGTTCGGCTTTGCCGATGGCATTCAGATTCTTTTTCACGGCATCGTAGTGGATTTTGTCCTTGACTTCGTTGCGCCGGACGTTCATGAATTTGATGGGATTGAAAACGATGATCTTATCGATCACATACCGGATGGCGGGCTTCCAGTATACGCTTTTCAGCATCCCTTCCAGCGCGCTGGGTGTTGGCACATCGTAGCTTACGCGCTCCACTTTCATTTCCGGCCGCGTAAAGCAGGCGTAATCGCCCTCCACCATGATCCGAAATCCGTACATATCGATCGCCCCTTTCTATAGGATCGTGTCGGGTGTTTGAAACAGTATGCCGAGTTCATCGTTGTAATATTGATCGCTTGTCAAAAACGATGCGCCGTCGATTTCGCGCAGAACGCCCTGCTGCAGAAGCTGTTCGTACTCCCATGGGCTGACCGTGCAGCAATAGGGCTGCGCCCGCCTGTGATCGGCTCTGCCGGTTATGCAGGCGAACCGGTACAATTCGCGGCTGGCATCATCGCAGGGAACGATGATGCTTCTGCTGTTTGCATCGTCGATCAGATGGAATTTTTCGCTGTATTCCCGATATTTGATGAACATCGGTTTTTCGCACGCGCAAAGATTCTTCATCGATTTGGAACAGATTTCATCCTGCACGGCGCTGCTGAACAGATAGCGCTCGTAATAGGCTTCGATGGCGTTCGGAGCGGATATATCCGCAAAATCCTGCATGATGCCCTGCGTAAATACCTGATCCATGCGCTTGATGGGATTCCCGTCCGCACGTTCAAATACGCCCACCGAGCCGCTGGCGCGCAGACCTTCGCGGTTGCAGCGGCCGCCGGTTTGCAGAATGCTGTCCAGCCCCGCCAGTTCGCGGTATGCGTCGGCAAAATCCAGATCCACGCCCGCTTCGATCAGCGATGTGGAAATTACGATGATGTGCCGATCCTCAGGCACGTTTGTAAGATCCGGATAATCGAGGTAGAGCCGGTTCAGCGCCTGATGAATCTTCTCGATCGCCGCTTCGCGGTGGCGGCCGATCATGTAAGTAGAAAGATGGAAGCGCGTTCCAATACATTTTTCATACAATTGCCGCGCGCCCTTCTTGCTGTTCACGACGATCAGACAGGCGGGGGAGGCGGAAGCCCGTTCGATCAGCGCTTCATCGCTGATTTTGCCTACATTATAATAGCGGCACTTGGCGAATTTACCGAAGGCGGATCTATCGGTGATCAGTTCCCGAACGGACGAGGATTGCAGGGAAAAGCTATGGATCAGCCGCTGATAATCCGGCATCGTGGCGGTCAGAAACAGGGCACGGCTGTGCATGAATTTGGTCAGAAACGAAATCGAACGCAGGCACGGCTGCAAATATTCGCGGGGAAGCAGGTGCGCTTCATCGAAAACCAGTACGCTGCGCGCCATATTATGTACCTTGCGCAGACCGCGGCGCCTGTTGGCGTACAGCGATTCGAAGAATTGCACGGCGGTCGTTACGATGATCTGCGCGTCCCAGTTTTCTGCGTTCTGGCGCGCCAGCAGCGCTTCGTCCTCTGAAAAACGCGCATCGTCCTCATAGGAAAACGAGGATTGATGGCGCAGAATCTGCGCGCTGTCGCCGAATATGGTTTCAAACGTTTTAACCGTCTGATCGATGATGCTGTTATAGGGGATTACATAGATGATTCGCTGTAGTCCGTGCGCCTTCGCCAGCCGGAAGGCGCAGCGAATTCCTGCGATCGTCTTTCCACTGCCGGTGGGCATGTTCATCAGATAAATTTCGGAATCCGAATCCAGATTTCGAAGCGCCTGATCCTGCAATTCCGTGCGCGCCTTCTGTATGGGCGTGACCGCGTGAAAGCGCGTCCGATACGCTTCCAGCTTATCACTGCATGCGTCGAAATCCGAAATCATGGCGCGCCGCGCAGGTTCGCCCGATGCAATCGCCGTATCGATGGAATCCGCGTCGGTCAGGCAGGAAAAGCAGTATCGCACCAGAAAGGCAAATTTTTCCAAAGTTTCTTCGGGGGTTGCACAGCCTTCGCGAACATTTTCTTTAAAATATTTAATATTCGAAGACGAATAATCCGGAATGGTCAAATCGGTTTTATAGGCGGCGTAATCGCCTGCAGGGCGTTTCAGCCGACCGCGCAGCGTGGGGCTGGTTTCATTGTCGCTCGGTAATCCGCAGTCCGGAATGCCGGTGTGATGGCCGATGATGCACAGCTGCATCAAATGCTGAAGCAACTTGGGGATGGGTACTGAATCCAACTCCTCCACCGCTTTTGCACCCGCAATGGAATGCTCATAAGTTACGCTTTTGTCGGTCAGCCGTCTTTGAAACATGGGCGAATATTTGCCCACGTCGTGCAGAAGCCCGATCAGATAACAGATATCTTGAAGCGGTTCGATGGCGCTTTCGGCGCTCAGGCGGGCGGTTTGCTCGCTGTGATCGCGCACGCTCTGCGCGTTTCCATCCTGATCATAATGCGCGATCCATGCCATAAGCGCCCTCATCTCCTGCATAAAGATTGATTAATTTAAATAAATGTGTATCATTGATGTTATTATATCAAACATTTACAATAAATGCAAGTATTAAATTCAAAAAATAGAAAAAATCTGTTGCGGTGTGGAATAAAACGATGCACATCCAAAGCAGCTTTTACCGCTCCGCCCAACAGATGGTTGCGGAGCGCGGGTTTCTGTGCTATACTGTATAATTAGATGGAATTTATCCATTTTGGAGGTTTGAATGTTTGATTTTCTGAGAAAATTCCTCGCGGGATCGAACGAAAAGGAGATCGCGCGCATACAAAAGACGGTCGACCGGATCAATGCACGGGAACCGGAGATGCAGAAGCTGACCGACGATCAGATTCGCGAAAGGGTGGATGATCTGAAGCGGCGCGCGCAGAGCGGCACATCGCTGGATGATCTGCTGGAAGAAACCTACGCGCTGACCCGCGAAGCTGCGGTGCGCGTGCTGGGACAGCGTCCGTTCGATGTGCAGATGATCGGCGCGATCGTGCTGCATCAGGGCAGAATCGCCGAAATGAAGACCGGCGAGGGCAAGACGCTGACCGCGACCCTGCCCGCGGTGCTGAACGCGCTGACCGGCAAGGGCGTACATATCGTTACCGTGAACGATTATCTGGCGAAGTTCCAGAGCGAATGGATGGGCAAGCTGTATCGCTTCCTGGGGCTTACGGTCGGTCTGATCGTGCATGATCTGGAACCCGCGCAGCGTCAGGCGGCGTACAACGCGGATATCACCTATGGCACGAACAACGAACTGGGCTTTGATTACCTGCGCGACAACATGGTCACCTACCGCGAACGGCTGGTGCAGCGCGATCTGCAGTTCGCCATCGTGGACGAGGTGGACTCCATTCTGATCGATGAAGCGCGCACGCCGCTGATCATTTCCGGCAGGGGCGAAAAATCCACCGAACTGTATACCTATGCAAATCAGTTTGTGGCGCGCGGGCTGAAGGAATGCAAGATGGATCCGGACGGCACGGTGATCGAGCCGGGCGATTACATCCGCGATGAAAAGGATAAGACCATTTCGCTGACGGACGAGGGCGTGAAGAAGGCGGAGGCGTTCTTCCAGAAGGACAATCTGACCGACCCCGAAAATCAGGAGCTGTATCATCATATTTTAAGCGCGCTGCGCGCGCACAAGATGATGCGCCGCGATGTGGATTATGTGGTGAAGGACGGCCAGGTGGTGATCGTCGATGAATTCACCGGACGATTGATGATCGGCCGCCGCTACAGCGATGGTCTGCATCAGGCGATCGAAGCCAAGGAAGGCGTGAAGGTGGAGCGCGAAAACAAGACGCTGGCGACCATCACGTTCCAGAATTTCTTCCGCATGTACAAGAAGCTTTCCGGCATGACCGGTACCGCCAAGACGGAGGAAGAAGAATTCAACGGCATATACAAGCTGGACATCGTGCAGATTCCCACGAACCGCCCGATGATCCGCAACGATATGAACGACGCCGTATTCATCACGCAGAAGGCGAAGTACCATGCCGTGGTGGAGGAAATCGTAAAGCGCCACGCCACCGGACAGCCGGTGCTGGTGGGCACGGTTTCCGTAGAAAAGAGTGAAATGCTCGGCAAGATGCTGGAACTGCGCGGCATACCGCACGTGGTTCTGAACGCGAAGTTCCATGAAAAGGAAGCCGAGATCGTGGCGCAGGCCGGTAAGGTGGGCGCGGTAACCATCGCCACCAATATGGCGGGCCGCGGCACCGATATTCTGCTGGGCGGCAACGCCGAATTCATGGCGCGCCGACAGATGCGCCTCGCGGGCTATGAGGAAATGGTGATCGAGGACGCAATCGGCTTTAACGAGCATGTTTCCGATGAAGTCAAGGAAGCGCGCAAGGTATTCCACGAATATCTGGATAAATTCTCTGTGGAAACGAAGCAGGGACACGATGAAGTGGTCAAGCTGGGCGGTCTGCACATCATCGGTACCGAGCGCCACGAATCCCGCCGAATCGATAATCAGCTGCGCGGCCGCGCGGGCCGTCAGGGCGATCCGGGCTCCAGCCAGTTCTTCATTTCCTTCGAAGATGATCTGATGCGCCTGTTCGGCTCCGACCGGTTCCGTCCGATGCTGGAAAAGCTGACCGGCGCGGCGGGCGAGGAAGCCATCGAATTTTCCATGGTTTCCAAGCAGATCGAAAACGCGCAGAAGCGCGTGGAGAGCCGCAACTATGATATTCGCCTGCAGGTTCTGAAGTACGATGAAGTGATGAATAAGCAGCGCGAGGTCATCTACAGCCAGCGCCGCCAGGTGCTGGAGGGCGAAAATATGCATGATCGCGTGATGCAGATGCGCGATACGCTGATTCGCGAAGCCGTGAACCGCCATGTGGGCGATGAGGGCAATGCCGATACGTGGGACATCGCGGGTCTGTCGGAATATCTGGAAGGCCTGTGCATCGATAAGGGCGGCACGCAGAAGGTATTCGAAGCCATGAGCGAGCGGCTCAAGGATAAGCTGGTCGCCGGTTTATGCGAACGCGCCGACCGCATCTATGCCCTGCGCGAAAAGATGTGGACGGATGCGCAGCTGGATATGCGCGAATTCGAGCGCGTGGCGCTGCTGGGCAGCGTGGATCGCCGCTGGATGGATCATATCGACGCCATGACCGAGCTGCGCGACGGCATCGGTCTGCGCGCCTACGGCCAGCGCGATCCGCTGATCGAATACGAGCGCGAAGGCTATGATATGTTCGAAGAAATGTCCCGCCTGATTCAGGAGGACACCGTGCGCCGCCTGTACTTCACCGTGGTCGCGCAGCCCGTGGAGCGCAAGCAGGTCGCCCAGCCCGTGGCGGCGAGCCATGGCGGCGATGATTCCGTGCGCAAGGCGCCGAAGAAGGCCGCCGAAAAGGTGGGGCGCAACGATCCCTGTCCGTGCGGGAGCGGCAAGAAATACAAGAACTGCTGCGGCAGAGCGGAGCAATAATACCGAGGCAATAACGCAATGGATGATTTTTTCTGGCAATACGATACCATCGGCACGCTGGTAACCATCGGCTTTGTGGTGATCGGGCTATTCTTCATCGTGATGTTGATTCGCGGCGTTGCGGGCTGGCACAGGAACAACCGTTCGCCGCGGCTCACGGTGAACGCGCAGGTGGTCGCCAAGCGCATTGATGTAAACCATTATCGCACGGCGAACGCGGGCGATGTGACCGGCGCGCACGGCTATCATACGTCCTCGAGCACATGGTATTACGCAACCTTTCAGGTGGAGAGCGGGGATCGCATGGAATTATCCGTGGATGGTACGGAATACGGAATGCTGGCGGAGGGCGACGCCGGCAGGCTCAGCTTTCAGGGCACGCGCTATCTCGGCTTTGAACGAGGAACGAAAACCGAGTAATAATTTCAAGTTTGGATGTGAAAACTATGGCTATGATTGAAATGGAGGCTTTTAAGCAGGATCTGAGCGCGGTGCGCCGCATGATCGAAGAATGCGGCGAATCGCTGCACATCGATCATCTGCGCGAACAGTACGCCGAATATCAGGAGGATATGGGCAGCAACGGATTCTGGGATGACACGGATCGCGCCACGAAGATTTCCGCGAAGGCGAATGCGGTGGAGAGCCGCATCAAGCATTACGAAAATCTGATCTCCCGCGCGGACGAAGTGGATCTGATGATGCAGCTGGCGGAGGAAGAGGATGATGAATCCTTGGCGGACGATATCCGCAATGATCTCGCCGGTCTGAAGGAGGATCTGGAAACGCTGCGCCTGCAAACGTTACTGACCGGCGAATACGATGATTGCAACTGCATACTTACGCTGCACGCGGGCGCGGGCGGAACGGAAGCGCAGGATTGGACGCAGATGCTGTACCGCATGTACACCCGCTTCTGCGAACGCATGGGCTTTACCGTGAAGGAACTGGATCTGCTGGAGGGCGATGAAGCCGGCATCAAGTCCGTATCCTTTGAAGTGACCGGCGATTACGCCTACGGCTATCTGAAGGCGGAGCGCGGCGTGCATCGTCTGGTGCGCATTTCGCCCTTCGATTCCAACGCGCGGCGGCACACGTCCTTCGCATCGCTGGATGTTGCGCCCATCATCACCGATACCAGTGAAATTGAGATCAAAAACGAAGATCTGCGCATCGATACCTACCGCGCGACTGGCAAGGGCGGTCAGCACGTAAACCGTACCGATTCCGCCGTGCGCATTACGCATTTGCCCACCGGAATCGTGGTGCAATGTCAGAATGAACGAAGCCAGCTGCAGAACAAGGAAATGTGCTTTATCTGGCTGCGCGCCAAGCTGGCGGAGCTCAAGGAACAGCAGCGGCAGGAGCAGATGAGCGAAATCAAGGGCGAAATGAAGAAGATCGAATGGGGCAGCCAGATTCGTTCCTACGTGTTCCAGCCCTACACCATGGTGAAGGATCATCGCACGGGCTACGAAATGGGCGATATTTCTTCCGTGATGGACGGCAAGCTGGAAGGCTTCGTCACCAGCTACCTCCAAAAACTGTAGCAGGCTGAGCCTGCACCCAGTTGCTGCCGCGCTGGTTCGACGGCGGTCGGTCAGAATGACCGCCGCGAAACGATGTGTGGGTAGTACCAGCAGCTGCCGCGCCAGGCGCAGTGCGCTTGACCACATTTGCTGCCGCGCTGTTGATTGCGCCCGTAAAGCATGGGCGCAATCAAAACACGCTTTTGCAGCCATAAATTCAAGCTGCAAAAGCTGTAAGTTTCAGCGATCTAGGGGTTTTTAGGTTGGTCTTGAGTTTGTTTGGAAAATGGTGAAGAATCGAATTGCGGGAAAAAGCATGAAAAAATGGGTATTCTTTGGAATGAATACGCTTGGCTGGCTGATGATTTTTGTCGTACTGTTGATGCTGGCTGTGTACGGCGTGGCTTCAGATGATGATTTGTATTATCAGCTGCAGCTTGAAGCGGGTGTTCCTGATTCTGCCGGAATATCCGCGGAAGATTTACGTTTTCTGGATAAATGGCTTTCGCTTGGGCTGTTTGCGCCTTTAAATACAGATACGGCTTATGAAAATCCGGAGATTGAAGTATTCGGAAAGCTGCAGCGCGCATACAACGATCGGGAGATTACGCATCTATACGATTGCAGACGGCTGATTTCTCCCATACAGCCGGGATTATTATATTTCCTGCTGTTGGCGCCGGGCGTATTCCTGATCTGCTGCGGAGGGAAAAGATATCGATTGGGAAGGCTTTATGCAGCATGGATCGCGCTGGCGCTGATTCTTCTGCCGTTGGCAATTTTCGGGCTCTGGGCGGCGATCGATTTTGATGCGGCCTTTACTTTTTTTCATCGGCTGTTGTTCAGCAACGATCTATGGCTTTTGAACCCGCAAACGGATTTGCTGATTCGTATCTGTCCGCAGAGCATGTTTGAGGAAATGGGGATGCGCATTGCGCTGCGCGCTGGCATCATGCTTCTGGGCGTGCCGCTGCTTTTGACCATTCTGAAATGGGTTTCTGATCGACGAAAGAGGAAAATACGAGCATGAAAGCGTTAAACTATGAAGCGCGTATGCGCCGCAAGGCGGATGCGTTGATGGAGCGCGGACACGCGCGGATTCTGTCCGTGGAATCCAGCTGTGATGAAACCGCGATCGCGGTGGTGGAGGATGGGCGAATCGAGCGCGCCAACGCCATCGCTTCGCAGATCGATGTACACGCGCTGTATGGCGGAGTGGTGCCGGAAATCGCGTCCCGCATGCATGTGGAGGCGATCGATCCGCTGCTGGAATGCGCGCTTTCCGAAGCGCAGGTTACGCTGGATGATATCGATGCGATCGCCGTCACCTATGGCCCCGGACTGGTGGGTGCGCTGCTGACGGGCGTGAGCTGGGCAAAATCGCTGGCGTATGCGCGCGATCTGCCGCTGATTCCGGTCAACCACATCGAAGGCCACGTCAGCGCCAATTATGTGGCGCATCCCGAATTGGAACCGCCGTTCGTCTGCCTGGTCGCGTCCGGCGGGCACAGTCACATCGTATCCGTGGAACACTACGGCCAGTATCGTCTGATCGGGCAGACCACGGATGACGCCGCAGGCGAAGCCTTCGATAAGGTGGCGCGCGTATTGCAGATTCCCTATCCGGGCGGGCCGCTGCTGGACAAGCTGGCGGATACCGGCGATGATCACGCCTACAAATTCCCGCGGCCGCACACCGAAGGCAAATATGATTTTTCGTTCAGCGGGCTCAAGACCGCTGTGATCAATCAGGCGCACAATCTGCGCCAGATGGGTAAGGATATCGTGGCGAAGGATTTCGCCGCGTCCTTCCGCAGAAGCGTGGTGGATCTGTTGGTGGATAAAACGCTTCTGGCTGCCGCCGACACCGGCGCTTCGCGCGTCGCGGTGGCGGGCGGCGTGGCGGCGAATTCGCTTTTGCGCGCCGAGCTTCAGCGCAGGGGCGAAGCGGCGGGGCTGCAGGTATACATGCCGCCCAAGCGGCTTTGCACCGATAATGCCGTGATGATTGGCTCCGCGGGCTACTACAGCCTGATGGCGGGCAAGCTGGCGGGACTCGAACTGAACGCTCTACCTTCCCTGCAGATGTTCCAAGCGCAGGGCGCTTGACCCCAGCAGCTGCCGCGCTATTGATTGCGCCCATAAGCTTAAGGCGCAATCAAGATGACGTTTTTCTGCCCATAGATTCAAGGCAGAAAAACTATGTTGGTGCAGCGACAAGGCGGCAAACCGGAGGTTTGCCGGTCTGCCTTAGAGGCAGACTGCCGACGGTTCAATCGGAGATTGAAGCGCGGCACCCGTGGGCTTCTCTCCCTCAGTCACCTTCGGTGACAGCTCCCCCATCAGGTGGAGCCAAGAACGATGCACGTTAACCCTATGCCTTCCTCTGATGATACGCACCGAAGACCCGCAAAGCGGGTTTCGGCAGCGGCGGTGCCGTGCCTCAATCTTTGATTGAGCCATCGGCAGTCGGCTGTTAGCCGACCGGCAAATCTGAAGGTTTGCCGCCTTGCTGGACGAATCCAAAGGATTCGCGGCGGTTGGTCGCGCTTGCTGCAAGCAGAAGCGCGACTGCTAAAGGAAGGTGTCAGCGGCATTTGCCGCTGACGAAAGGAGAGAGCTACGTAAGTTTTGATGCCTTGAATCTATGGGCATCAAAACGTGAATTCGAGATAAGCCCGAACAGAATAGAAACGCAGAATCCACGCCCCTTGAACTTATGGGGGCGTGGATTCGTCATTATGAGCGCGGCAGCAGCTGGAAGCCGGCACTGCTGGCAATGTATAATTAATATTCATATGCATGAAATAGTTTTGAAACATTTATATATAAATCTGATACATGTGGAGCGGGGATAACCCGCGCGGCGCTGTGGATTGTGGGTTTCACAGGCTGTCAATCCGGAAAAATACCTGAAATTCGCGCATGAAATGCGTGCGATTTGTGACAAAACCGACCGATTATGACCCTCCTATGACCGAATTAGACCGTGGTCTGTGCATAACAGTTTATGCAAAGTGCGCCTGATTGTGGATAAACTGGTGGAAATCGTGGAAAATACCGGTTTTCCACGGGTTTGACGGTGGATAACTGTGGATAACCATGTGGATAATGGGGATAAACGTGGAAAAAGCCCAATGTATATACAAGTGATTCTCATTTGTTTATGCACGAAAACGGGCGCGCGCTTCGACATATTTTACAAAATTATTTAGGCTGTGCTTGTTTGGAAACAATTTATCTGTTATACTAATACCGTATAAAATGGGAAAATGGGCGTTTGTTCAGATTGCAATCGCAGGAAAAGCGGATCGGGGGGATAGGCGTGGAGGATATGCCGAAGGCGGGCGTGTTTCAACATAACGCGCTGCCGGGATCGCTGGAGCTGGCGTACATGGGCGATACGATCTACGATCTGTACGTGCGCAGGCGGCTGGTGCTGCGCGGCGGGCGCGTGCAGAACATGCACCGCGATGCGGTGAAGCTGGTGTGCGCATCGGCGCAGGCGCTGGCGCTGGATCGGGTTGCGGATCAATTGACGGATGCAGAATCGGATGTGGTTCGCAGGGCGCGCAACGCGCACCAGAACCCGCCGCGCAATGCCAACCCCGGCCAGTACCACCGTGCCACGGCGCTGGAGGCACTGATCGGCTATCTGTACCTGACGGGGCAGACCGAGCGAATGGATGAACTGATGCGGAAGGCGCTTCCCGAGGAAGCGGAGTGATCAATTATGAAGAACGATTTCAATCGAAATAACGATAACGGCCGCGGCGCGCCGCGAACCGCCGATTACGGCTACAAGCGCTTCGGCGGCGATGCGCAGGAAAAGCGCGATCAGCGCCCGCGCCGCGGCAATGAAATGCGCGGCGCGGCACGGCGCACGTATGGCGCGGACGATGCAAAGCTCGCCTATCGCGGAAACGGCCCGCGCGTGGGCGCGATTTACCGCAATGTGCCCGCGCCGCAGCGCGTAGACGCGCAGCCGATGGAAATCCCCGCGCCGCAGCGGGTCGCAGATATGACCGCGGCAGAGGAAAACGAAGGCCTGCTGGTGGGGCGCAATCCGATTCGCGAAGCGCTGAAATCCGGCAGACGGGTAGAAAAGCTGCTGGTGGCGCAGGGCGATCTATCCGGCGCAGCGCGCGATATCATCCGCATGGCGCGGGAAGCGGGCGCGGTGGTGCAGCAGGTGGACAGATCGCGGCTGGATCAGATTTATCCGGCGCATCAGGGCATGCTGGCGTACGTTGCGGCGGTGGAATACAAAACGATCGACGATATGTTTGCGCTGGCGCGCGAGCGCGGCGAGGATCCGTTTCTGGTGCTGCTGGATGGCGTGACCGATCCGCACAACGTGGGCGCGATCATCCGATCCGCGGAATGCGCGGGCGCGCACGGCGTGATATTGCCGGAGCGGCGCGCGGCGGGGCTGGGCCCCGCGGCGGCGAAGGCGGCGGCGGGCGCGCTGAGCTATATGCCCATCGCGCGCGAAAAGAATCTGAACCGCACGATCGATGAACTCAAGGCGCGCGGCGTATGGGTCATCGGCACGGCAATGGACGGCGAAAACGCCATGACGGCGGATTTAACGGGGCCGGTGGCGCTGGTAATCGGATCGGAGGGCGAGGGCATTTCCCGACTGACGCTGGAAAAATGCGATCGCACGCTGACGCTGCCGATGAAGGGCAGCATCGAATCGCTGAATGCGTCGGTCGCGGCGGGTGTTCTGATGTATGAAGTGCTGCGCGCGCGGTTGCGATGAAACGCGGCGCGGCGAAGGTAGGGCGCATATTGATCGTGGACGGCTATAATGTGATCAACGTGCGCAAGCCCGTGCGCGAAAGCGCGGGGCTGGAGGATGCGCGCAGGCAGCTGATCGAACGGCTGCATGATTACGCGGGCTATTCCGGACAGCGGATCATACTGGTGTTTGATGCGTGGCTTTCGGATCGGATGCAGCGCAGCATCGAAAATCGCGGCGATCTGCGCATCGTATTTACGATGAAGGGCGAAACGGCGGATTGCTATATCGAAAGGCTGTGCGATTCGCTCTCGGAGGATATTTCCATGCGGCGCGCGGAGGTGCGCGTGGCGACGTCGGATTTGCTGGAACAGACCATCGCATTCGGGCGCGGCGCGGTGCGCCTGTCCTCGCGCGAACTGCTGCTGGAAATGGAACAGGCGCGATCGGTGCGCGGCGGCGCGGTGCGCGCCGGCGGGCGCAAGAGCACCGTGATGGATCGACTGCCGGAGGATATCCGCGCGCGTCTGGAACAGATGCGGCGGGGATGAAATAACGGATTCGGAGGGACAGATGACCAATCGTGATTTGGAAAACATGCGGGACGAGGATCTTGTGCGTCTTGCGCAGCAGCAGGACGGAGCGGCGATGGAATGCCTGCTGAACCGATACAAGAATTTCGTCCGCACCAAGGCGCGCAGCTATTTCCTGATCGGCGCGGATCACGAGGATATTGTGCAGGAGGGCATGATCGGCCTGTACAAGGCGATTCGCGATTACCGCGAGGAAAAATTGAAGTCTTTCCGCGCGTTTGCGGAGCTGTGCATCACCCGTCAGATCATCACCGCCATCAAGACGGCGACCCGACAGAAGCACATTCCGCTGAACAATTATGTGTCCCTGAACCGGCCGATTTATGAGGAGGACAGCGATCGCACGCTGCTGGACGTGATTACCGAGGATGCGCCTACCAATCCGGAGGAAATGCTGATCAACCGCGAAAACCTTACCGTGATCGAAGGGCGCATCGGCGAGATTCTGTCCGATCTGGAAAAAGAGGTGCTGACCCGCTATATCGAGGGCAAGAGCTATCAGGAAATCTCCGATGAAATGGGCAGGCATGTGAAATCCATCGATAACGCATTGCAGCGAATCAAGCGAAAACTGCTGCGCTATCTGGAGGAAAAATGAGTTCTGCGCGCCGTACAGGAAAAAAAGGGCGATTTGTTACTGGGAAATTACAATTCAAATGCATTAAATGGTTGACAAATCGGGCGTTATCTATTAGAATAGTTTCTGTATGACGGCGTATGAACGGCGGGAATGCGCGGGTGTAGCTCAATGGCAGAGCTCCAGCTTCCCAAGCTGATCACGTGGGTTCGATTCCCATCACCCGCTCCATACGAAATTCATTCGATTTTGTTAATTGGGAGGATTCACAATGGCAAAGGCAAAATTTGAACGTACAAAGCCGCATGTAAACATCGGCACGATCGGACACGTTGACCACGGTAAGACCACGCTGACCGCGGCGATCACGATGACGCTGGCGCAGGTGGGCGGCGCGGAAGCAATGCGCTATGACCAGAT
>CAKUKP010000057.1 GCA_934663625.1 uncultured Clostridia bacterium | reverse complement strand
AGGTGCTGCTCGTAGATGAAGCCACCGCCGCGCTGGACGCGGAAACCGCCCATCAGGTATCGAGCGCCATACTCGGTCTGGACGGCATCACCAGCATCGTCGTTACACATTCGCTGGAGGAGAGCCTGCTTCGGCAATACGATGGCGTTATCGCCCTGAAGAACGGATCGATCGCGGAATCGGGAACATTCGATGCGCTGATTGCGAAGAAGGGTTACTTCTATTCGCTGTTTACGATTTCACAGTGAACGCTTCCATTTGCGATGATTTTGCGCTATAATGCTTTGCAGAACATGCAAAGGAGATGGATACCCATGCGGTTTCAGAAAATCCGCGCTTTTCTGGATGAAAAGGGCTGGCCCTATACCTACAGCGAAAATGATGATTGCGGCGGAGTTGAAATGATTCGGAAGGGACTTGCCTATCACATCTGGGAATATCCGGAACCGGAGCGCGGCGCGCAGAGCAATGTGCGCAGTACCGGCAGAATGGAGGATTACGAGGGCGATTATGAATCGCAGATCATTGCAATCATGCGGGATTGGGGCGCATGACTGCGTAACGCGCGCGGCGGGATATGCATAGTATATACCGCTGCGGATGGGCTTCCGCGGTACTTGAAATCAATCGAGTTACGGCGGGGGTGGGAAATGATCATGCGATGGATTTATCGTCTGTTCAGGCTGGATCCGGAATCCAGGGACGGCGTGGTTATGGCGACGTCGATTCTGAGCATTGCGATTAATATAATCACTGCGTCGGTCAAAATTCTAATCGGCGCTGCGGCGGGCTCCGTGGCGATCATCACGGAGGGCGCGAATAACGCAACGGATGCTTCTACATCGATGCTTGCGCTCGTGGGCACGAAGCTTTCCGAACGGCGGCCAACCAAAAAGCACCCGTTCGGCTACGGAAGAATCGAATATCTTACCAGTCTGATGATCTCCGGATTGATTCTGCTTACGGGCGCGCGGCTGCTGGCGGGCAGCGTAAATCGAATCATTTATCCGCAGCCGCTGGAGATATCCGCGGCCACGCTGGCGGTCATCGCCGGATCGGCGATGGTGAAATTCTGGCTCGGCAATTATACGATTCGGCAGGGCAGGCGCGCGGATTCGGGCGCGCTGGTTGCCGTCGGCATCGAATGCCGGAATGATTTCATCGTATCCGCGATCACGATCGCCTCGGCGATCGTGTATCTGGTTTTCGGAAGATCGGTGGATGCGTATGCGGGCATCGTTACTTCGCTGATCATTTTGAAATCGGGCGCGGGCGCGCTTCGGGAAACGGTATCGCGTCTGCTGGGCCGCGCGGGGCGCGCGGAGCTGGCGCAGCAGCTGTACGCCGTGATTCGCAGCAGCGATATCGTGCTGAATGCGGCGGATATGATGCTGCACGATTACGGGCCGGATTGCTATTCGGGCTCGGTGAACATCGAAGTGGATCATCACCGAAGCGTGGCGGAGGTTTACCGCGCGGTGCATCAATTGCAGCGGAAAATACTGTATACCTGCGGCGTGACGATGGTATTCGGCATTTATGCCGCCGACCACGAAAGCGAACGCGCCGCCGAAATGCGGCGCGCCATTTCGGATTTCGTTCGCGATCAGGAGCATGTCACCGGCTATCACGCGCTGTATGTGGATGAAATCGAAAAATGCATCTACTGCGATTTTGTGGTGGATTACGATCTGCGCGACTGGAACGCGGTTCGGCGCAAAATCGCCGCATACCTGCGGGCGCAGTATCCGGATTACCGGCAGGAATTGACGGTCAAAACTGAATTCGTCTGAATAAATACGTGCGCGGCGAAGCTTCGCCGCGCGTTTTGCTATGCCAAAACAGTTGCGAGTGCCCACGATAATATGCTATAATGAAATACATAGGGCTTCAACGAACCGATAGAATGGAGATATACAAAAATGATCAAGTTTCATGCGGAATGTATGCAATGTCTGTTGAATTCGGCGATTGATAAGGCCGCGTCCGTGCAGGATCACGCGCTGCGCGCGCGCTATATTCGCGAGGTCTGCCGGATTCTTTCGCAGGTGGATACCGAACATGATTCCGCGCCGATCGCGGATTCGCAGATCGTGCGGCTGCGTCGGGAACTATTGCACATTCACGATGATTATTCCGATGTGAAGCGCACGTTCAATGAACTGCTGCTGTCCATGCAGGATCGCCTGCGCGCGCAGATTGAATCGGCGGCGGATCCGCTCTACGCATCGATGCAGCTTTCCGTGGCGGGCAATTACATCGATTTCGGCGTTTTGAAGGAGGTCAGCGAAGATCAGCTGATGCAGCTTCTGTCCGGGGCGTCCACCTATGAACTGGATCGCGCGGAATACGATATCCTGCAGCGCGAACTGGGCGCGGCGAAGCGCTGCGCGATTCTGCACGATAATTGCGGCGAAGTGGTGCTGGATAAACTGATGATCGAACAGATTCGCAGGCGCTACCCCGATGTATGCGTAACCAGCATCGTGCGCGGCAGCGATATTTTAAACGACGTTACCCTTGCGGACGCGGCGCAGGTCGGGCTGACAGAAATTTCGGAAGTGATCCCCAACGGCGTTCCGGAAATGCCGGGCACGCAGCTGGATCGCCTGCCTGAACACGTGCGTTCGGTTCTGACCGGCGCGGATGTGATCATCGCAAAGGGACAGGGTAATTTTGAAACGCTGCTGGATACCGATTTGAACGTGTATTTCATGCTGCTGGCGAAATGCGAATATTACAAACCGTGGTTTGGACTGGATCGCTTCAGCTGCGTGCTGGCGAATGCGAATCGTATGCGCGCGAAGATGGGAATATAGGATCGGCGATACTAAACGGCTTCATCGGGGAATAGGATGACGGGAGCGGGCGATGCTGCAATTTTCCCGATGCGGAGGAATCAATGAAACTGAAAAAGGATTATCTGTTCGGCGTTATCTGGATATTGATCATGGTGGGCGTCTGCGCGTCCACGCTCACGCTGATGTTCACCGGAGGTTCGCTGTTTTCCAGCCATTGGGTGAGCGATGCGGAATATTCCATCATCGAAAGGTATTCGCGGCTGGAAACGATTCGTACCACGCTCAATGAGGAATACTATACCGATGTGGACGATGAAGCGCTGATGAACGGCGCGGCAAAGGGCATGATGGCGGCGCTGGAGGATTCGTATACGTTTTATTATACGCCCGAAGAAATGGAAGCGCGCACGAAGAGCGATAACGGGGAATATGAAGGGCTGGGCATACTGATTCAGGGAAACGATGCGGGCGAGGTAGAGGTCGTGCGCGTATATCCCGATTCACCGGCGGAGCGCGCGGGCGTGCAGGTGGGCGATTGCCTGCTGAAGATCAATGGAAGCGCGGTGTCCGGTTCCGATCAGAACAGCCTGAACGCGGCGGTGGAGCTGATCGGCAGCGAATCGGGCGCGATCAATCTGGAAATCCGGCGCGGCGAAGAAAGCCTGCAAATCGATGTGGAGCGCGGCGACGTGTACGTGCCGAACGTGAATTATACGATGCTGGATGATCAGATCGGCGCGATCGAGATCATTCAGTTCAGCGGCAGCGATTCGGATGAATTCGATCAGGCGCTGGACGCACTCAAGGCGGACGGTGCGAAGGGAATCATCATCGATCTGCGCGATAATCCGGGCGGATTGCTGGATGACGCCGTGCACATCTGCGATCGAATTCTGCCCGCCGGTACGGTGGTGTATACGCTGGATCGGAATGGAAAGCGCGATGTGTATTATTCTACCGAGGATTATTGGGATGTGCCGCTGGCAGTGCTGATCAACGATATGTCCGCCAGCGCATCGGAGATTGTGGCGGCGGCGGTGCAGGATTACGGGCGCGGCACGATCATCGGCGAAACCAGCTATGGCAAGGGCATCGTGCAGACGCTTTCCGTTTTCAAAAGCGATGGCGCGGGCATGCAGTATACGACGGCGCGCTATTATACGCCCAGCGATCGATGCATCCACGGCGAGGGCGTGCATCCCGATATTGAAATCACGGATGATCCCGAAACGGAAATTGACGAATGCGTCGCGCGCGCGATGGAAGTACTGAAGGAAAAAATTGGGGAATGAAAATGAATGTAAATGAATTCTTTGTGGAATTTCTAAAGCACACCGAAAGATCGGATGATACGAAAATGGCGGGAACGCTGTGCTTCGGCATGGACGCGGAGGCGGCGGATCGCGCCGCGCAGAAAATCCTGTCGGGCGAAAAACGCGCGATGATCTATCCGGAGTGCGGCTATCGCGCCGCCCTGCACGCGCATCCCGCCATCGGCGATTTGAACGTGGTGGTGGATTGGAACGGAAATCCGGTGTGCGTGATCGAAACCACGCAGGTGCGCGCGTGCGCTGTGGGTGAGGTGACGGAAGAACAGATCGCCATGGCGGCGGAAAATACCTCCGCCGCTGCGTGGCTTGAGGATGTGATCCGGCGCGAAATCGAAGAGCTGGGCGGCAGCATGGATTCGCATACGCCGCTGATCATCGAAGAATTCCGCCGCGCATAAAGAAAATCGCCTCCGGGCATTCTATCATTGCCGAAGGGCAAATATGTGACGAGGTGATTTTCATGAGCCAGAAGAACGTAAACAAGAACATCCGCTGCAAGGTGGATAGCTGCGATTTCCATTGCGAGGATCAGAACTGCTGTTCTCTGTCCAGCATTCAGGTGGAACCCTGCTCCAACTGCCACAGCGGCATTGCAAGCGATGAAAGCATGTGCGCAAGCTACAAGTGCAAGTGCTGACAAAGCAGGAATGAAATGAAAAAAGCTCTCCGATTACGATGGTCGGAGGGCTTTTTTCACAGCGTATTTATCGTCCGGCGAGCTTATCCACGGTGGCACTGTCGATCACGTGCACGGGGCCGTGGGTCAGCGCGATGGAATAGACCTTCGCCGCATCCTCGACATACACGGCGCGGGTATAGGCGATGTCCATCGAATCGCCGATGGTCAGCACGCCGTGGTTCGCCAGCAGGCAGGCGTATCGATCCTTCAGCACCGCGACGGCATTGATGCCGACATCGTATGTGCCCAGCAGCGCGGCGCGCGCGACGGGCACATCGCCGCCGAGGAAGTACGGCATTTCAAAGGATACCGCCGCGATCGGCAGATGATTGATCGCGAATGCGGTGGCATAGGGCGAATGTGTGTGCACGATGGCACGTACTTCAGGCTTATCGCGGTACACCTGCGCGTGCATGCGCCATTCGGAGGATGGCTTGTGTTTGCCTTCCAGAATGCTGCCGTCCAGATCGATCGCCATGATATCTTCCGCGGTCATGATCTCGTAGGGATAGGAACCGGGCGTGATGTACATTTTTCCATTTTCGCGATCGTATATGGACAGATTTCCGCTGGTGGCGGCGAACAGCTTATCGGCGTAGGCCTTTTTGGCGGTTTGAACTACGGTTTCACGAATATTCATATCTCTGTATACCTCAATTAAATGATTGCGCTTATACGACGGGCGCGGACTGGCGGTATTCGCCCATATTGCCATCGGCAAAATAGCGGTGCAGATCGTAGGGGGAATAGATGCCGGTATCCGTTACAACGCCGCTTACCAGATGCGGCGGGGTAATATCAAACGAGGGATAATAACCCTTCACGCCGTCGCAGGCGGTCTTTACGCCCATCGCCTGAAGCACGAAATCGGGATCGCGCATTTCGATGGTCACGGTGTCCGCATCGGTATGCCCCTGATCGGGCGCGCCGGTTACGAAATAGGGGATGCCCATGTACTTCGCCACGATGGCGATCTGGAACGTGCCGACCTTGTTGACCACGTAACCGTCCATGCAGATCGCGTCCGCCGCGGATGTGAATACGTCGATCTGTTCATTCTGCATTACATAGGCGGGCATGTTATCGGTAATCACGGTCACATCGAAGCCCATGTCATGGCAGACCGTGGCGGTCAGCCGCGCGCCCTGAAAATACGGGCGGGTTTCGGGGCAGAACAGGCGAATGTTCTTTTTGCGTCGTTTTGCGATCTTCAGCATCTGACCGACGATGGTTTCGCCGAAGCATTGCGTCATTACGCCGCCGTTGTTCGGGAACATGTCCACCAGATATTCCGCCATTTTTTCTACCTTGCCATAGCGCAGATCGTTCATTGCGATCGTATGATCTACGATGGCGGAGCTTACGTCCGCGCCGGACAGGATGGCGGTCTTTGCGGCTTCAATGCAGCCGTCCACGATCAGCCGCATCCGCTGCGCCGTGGTCGGGCGCGCGTTGGCGATCACGTCCGCCGCGTCCTCAAGGTAGGCAAGCTTTCGATCCGCCGTCATATCGTGGCATTCGTATGCCGCCAGCGCCATGCCCATTGCGGCGGCGGTGTAGGGTCCCGCGCTCTGTGTGACCATATCGGCGATGGCCTGCGCCACCTCCTGATGCGTTTTGCATACTACGAATTCCACCTTGCGGGGGTAGCAGCGGCGATCCAGTATCCGCACCTCGCCGCCATCGTACCATGCGATATTTTCATATTGCAGCATAAACGCCAGATCTTTATCCGCGCGCATTTTCATTTCCTCCATATAATCTTTTTACCGCTGCCCGCGCGTTTTTCAGTACCAACGCGGGGTCGAGCGTCAAAAATCTGCCATCCTCATACAGCATTTTGCCATCCACCATCGTCATGCTCACATCCGAACCCTGCGCGGCGTACACCAGCATTACATAGGGGTCGAATGCGGGGAACAGATGCGCCCTGTTTCTGAAATCGATAGCGATGATATCCGCCTTCATGCCGACCTCCAGCTTGCCGGTATCGCGTCTGCCCTGCAAACGCGCGCCGTTTACGGTCGCCATGCGCAGAATCTGCTTCGGCTGCATGATCGTAGGATTCAAGTGATAGCCGTTGTGAATGATCGATGCGATATGCATCTCCTCGAACATATTCAAATTGTTGTTGCTGGCGGCGCCGTCCGTGCCGAGTGCCACGTTCAGCCCCATTTCCAGCATTTCGGGAACCGGCGCAAAACCGCTGCCCAGTTTCATATTGCTGGATGGATTGTGCACGGGGCTTACGTTGTGGCGCTTGAGGATTTCCAGATCCGCCTTTGTACACCATACGCAGTGCGCGGCGGCGGTGGGAATATCAAAAAGCCCCATTTTTTCGCACCACGCGGCGGGGGTCATACCGTGGCGCTGAATGCATTCCCGATGCTCCTTTTCGGTTTCGGATAGATGAATCTGCATCTGCGCGCCGCGATCCAGATATTCGCGGCAGCGATCCGCAAAGCCGGAGGTCACCGCATCGTTCGTGGTATATTCCGCGTGTACCAGAAAATCGATGCGAATGCGCCCGTTCTGCGCGCCGTTGTATTGCTCGTACAGATTCAGCGCTTCAGGGATGCGCGGCGTATCGGCGGCGGTTTCGTTGGGATCGAAGCTCTGAATCACGCGGCCGAGGTTCATCTTCATGCCGATTCGTTCATTGGATTCGATCACCGTGCGGGGCAGCATATACATATCGGAAAAGGAGGTCGTTCCGCCGGCGATCATTTCCATCATCGCCAGTTCGTTTCCCGCCTTCATATCCGCTTCCGTCATGCGATCCTCGATGGGAAATATCTTTTCAAACAGCCAACGATCCAGCGGCAGATCGCTGCCTACGCCGCGCAGCAGCGTCATGGCGGCATGACAATGGCTGTTGATCAGCCCCGGCATTAAAAGGCGGCCTTCGTAATCGTGAATCACATCATAATCGCCGTCCGGACGATCGACGCCGATATAACGGATCGTATCGCCGTCGATGCCCAGATAGCCGCGCGGAATGTAGGCAAAATCATCGTCCTGCCAGGCGAGAATGCCGCAGTTTGAAAATAGCTGTTTCATAGGCGAACCTCTTTCATGTGCGCGATGATGCGCTTTACGTATGCTGTGAATCGATCGGCGATGATCGCGCCGGTTTCATCCACCTCGTCGGCGGTTACGGCGCGATCGGGGATCACGCCCGCCGCCATATTGGTAATGACGGACATCGCCAGCACCTTCATGCCACAGTGCGCCGCCGTGAGCGATTCCGTCACCGTGGACATGCCCACCGCGTCCGCGCCCAGAATCCGCGCGGCGCGAATTTCCGCGGGCGTTTCAAATTGCGGGCCGGTGAAGAAGATGTATACGCCCTCGTGTACGGTAAGTCCGGAGCCCTCCGCCAGCGAAAGCGCGAGCGCGCGCAGCTCCGGCGTGTACAGATTGACCGTGTTGAAAAAGCGCGGGCCGAATTCATCGATATTTTTGCCGCGCAGCGGGCTTGCACCGGTCATTTTGATGTGGTCGGACAGGATCATCACATCGCCGGGACGATAGCTTTCATTTACGCCGCCCGCGGCATTTGTCAAAATGACGGATTTTACGCCCAGCAGATGGAAAAGGCGGATGGGGATGACCAGCTGTTCGAAATCATAGCCCTCATAATAATGGAACCTTCCGGACATGCAAACCACGCGCCGCCCCTCGATCGTGCCGAAGATCAGCTTGCCCGCATGGGAGGGCGCGGTGGAAATCAGAAAATTCGGAATATCGCGGTAATCAATCGTGATGGGGTTTTCGATCAACCCGGCGAGCGGCCCCAGACAGGAGCCCAAAATGATCGCAATCTCCGGTTCGAAGGGCACGAACTGTTTCACATAATCCGCCGATTTGCGGAAATATTCATAGCTGTATTCCACACTTTCACCCCGTATGCTTTTTGATATACCCATTTTACCATTGTTTCGCAGCGCCGTCAATGCGGTAGAATCGCGACAAAATGGTTGACAAAATGATAATGCAACGTTACAATAAAAATGGGATTTGATAATTATTGGAAGCTATTTTGGAAACGATTATGGAGAGGGTGCGGAATATGAAGGGTAGAATACGAAAGCTGATATCGATCTTGCTGGCGCTGGCGTTGATGTGCGCAAACCTGAGCGCGATCGCCGAAGCCGTGCTGGCGTTGCCGAAGGCGCTGAAAATCATCGATACGGAGGCGTTCTACGGCGATACCGCCATCGATAAGGTGGTTGTGCCCGAAGGGACGACCGAAATCCGCGCCCGCGCGTTCGCGAACAGTACCCTTTCGGAGATTAATCTGCCCGATTCCCTGACGTTTATCGACGATACGGCGTTTGAAGGCTTGTCCGGCGTTGCCGTCACGGCGAACAAAGGCAGCTATGCCTATGATTGGGCAGTGGAGAAGGGGTATATTTCCACAACCGGCGCGCTGAACATAGATGGTCTTGAGATTGGATACATCGGTGAACATGAAATTGATTATGAAATAACAATTACATGGCGGGATGGTAAGGCATATTGGGATAATGCGCCCGGCAACGAAGAATCATATTACATTTGGGGCATAGAAGCCGAAGGCGAATGGTCGATCGTGCCCAATGATGCGTGGATTACAGTTGAAGAGTTCGTTTATTCAGCTGATGATAAGGGATGTTCTATTGATCTTGCAGGTAATTATACCGGCGCCAAGCGCACCGGTACGTTCAACATCGTATGCGGAAATGTGAAAAAAACCATAAACGTTTCCCAGGCTCCCATTTTGAAAAAGCGTCTGCTCAGCGCTGAATTGTCGGTAGAGGCTGAGTACAATGGTGAGTATGTGGATAATGAAAATTATCCCGTGCTGCCTTTTGGAGATATTGAAACGATTTGGGAAGCTGTGGACGGCGCGGCTTCCTATGAACTGTATTTGTGTTCTTCAACAGGAGAAGATTTGGGCTCGAATTATGAAATAACAGAACTCGATTCAGGTCGGATTTCTGCAACGATTCCCAAGAAATACATGGAAGTCGGTACGCGTCACTTTAACGTTTTCTGCATGATTGTTAAGGATGAATACGGTCATTACTACTATGGAACCGATTATGGCTTCCGCATTTCGAATGAAGGGTTGAATGGATGGAGTGCGCGCTATCAGCTTGACGATGAAACGGAAGAAATCCTCGGAACTATGATTACAGACTACAGCGGAGATGAAAGCGATCTGATAATCCCGGATACGCTGTTGGATTATCCCGTAACTGCGATCGGAGTAGATGTACTGCGTGAAAATTCCAATATCACCAGCGTTGTGATACCGAATACGGTGAAAGATATTGGGCTTTGCGCATTTGAACATTGCGATGCATTAACCAGCGTTGTAATTCCGGGCTCGGTTGTAGATATACAGAACATGGCATTCAGTTACTGCGAAAGCCTGCAAAGCGTAACAATCCCCGAAGGCGTTGAGAACATTTACACTGGAGCGTTTTCCCGTTGCGGTAATTTGACCAGTGTTACGCTTCCTGCCAGCCTTTCATACATTGCTTCTAGTGTTTTTATTGAATGTCCCAACCTGAAGGAAATAAACGCGCCGGAGGGTAGCTATGCCTATGATTGGGCGGTAAAATATGGCTTTATTACGCCCGAACCCACGCCTACGCCAACTCCGGAACCCACGCCTACGCCAACTCCGGAACCCACGCCTACACCTACGCCCGCGCCTACACCTACGCCCGAACCAGACCCCACGCCCACGCCGGAGCCTACGCCAATACCTACACCGGAACCCACGCCTACCACTGAACCTGTAAAAATAATCATAGACGGAATAGAGTATTCTATCATTGATGATAAAGCGATTGTTACAGCCTGTGTCGGGAATAATGAACATGTTAATGTTCTTGAAGATATAGATGGCTATGCTGTAACTAAAATAGGGAACTATGCATTTGAATCATGCTATGATCTAAAAAGTATAAACATTCCAAATGGTATAGAAGGTATTTGTGTTAACGCATTCCGTAATTGTACCAATCTATCAGAGATAGTGATCAGCAATGGATTGGTTTATATTGATGAGGGAGCGTTTTATAATTGTACCTCTATATCGGATCTGATGATTCCTGAGAGCGTTAATAGTATCGGATCTGATGCGTTTAAGAATTGTGATAACCTTAAAGCATGCGTTATCTTTGGAAGTTATGGGGAGGAATATTGCAAAGATAATAGAATACCGTATTCGCTGAAACAGATGGATACAAAGATGGTTGAATATATTGTGTTGGATGATGGAACAATTGAAATAAGCCGTTATGTAGGAAATGATGAAGTAGTTGTGATTCCTCAAATGATTGACGGTGTTGTTGTATCTTCTATAGGAGAAGGGGCTTTTAAAGACTGCACAACGGTTCAGAGGGTGTATCTTTACGATACAATAAAAAATCTTGGTGATAAAAGTTTTTATGGCTGCAGCGGTCTTATAAGCATACGACTTTCTACAAACATAGAAGAAATACCGTTTTATGCATTCTATAAATGCAGCAAAATGGAAAAAATAACTATTCCTGGCGGAGTAAAGAGATTGGGATCCGGGGCTTTTTCAAGTTGTATGAAATTGAAGGACATTGAACTTCCTGAAAGCCTTGAGGAAATCCATAGTTCTTTTTCTGATTGCACAAGTATGACACAAATTGAACTACCCAATAATTTGCAAGTATTGGATGGTGGGTTCTATGGTTGTACAGCATTAGAATCAATTGTGCTGCCGGATTCCATCAATACGATTGGACAATCAACTTTTATGTATTGTTCAAACCTGAAATATATAAAGCTTCCTATGAACTTGAAACAGATAAGTACCAACGCTTTTAGAGGATGCAGTTTGTTGAATGATATAGATTTTCCTGATGGCTTAACGAGAATACATAATGAGGCTTTTGCAGAATGCATAAATCTATCAATTGTTGAACTTCCGGATAGCGTAGGAACAATTGAATCTTATGCATTCAGAAACTGTAAAAAACTGAAGCGTGTTGTTTTGCCAGATGCGTTAACCATGATAGGGAAGGGAGCCTTTAATAATTGCGAAGCACTTACAGATATAAACTATCCTCGAATGCTGGCAGTAATAGATGGTGAAAAAGGAATATTTGAGGGATGCGTTTCTTTAAAGCAGTTCGCCATTCCAGATGGTGTAACTGTTATTCCCGCACACCTTTTTGAAAATAGCAGTTTAGAAACGATATTGTTACCTGAAGGGGCGACAACGATTGAAAGACGTGCATTTTATGGTTGCAATTTGAAAACAGTAGTTTTGCCGGAGAGTATTATGGAAATTGGTGTTGCTGCGTTTGAAAATTGCTCAAAGCTGACAACGATCAATTTCCCGAACGGCTTATTAGGAATGGGCGGTTGGGCTTTCGCGAATTGCAATTCTCTTGAAGCAATTGATTTGCAAAACACAGAAATTGCCACTATTGGAATGAAGGCATTCTATAATTGCGGGTCGCTAAGCAGTTTGCAGTTGCCCAAAAATCTCAAAATAATTGGAACATCGGCATTTGATGGGTGTTATGTTGACGAGCTTTGGATACCCAATAGTGTAGAGCGAATGGATACTTGGGCGTTGCCAAATTGCGACATTATAAACTATCCTTTAAATTGGTCGATAAACGAACGCTGTGAACATGATTATATAAATGCCACTAATAGCAGCATCAGCTGTATACATTCACCTTATAGATCAGTTCGAACACTTACTGTTCCGGATGGCATTACAGAGATTCCGGATTATGCATTCAAAGATACGTCGTATCTTGAACGGCTGGTTATTTCCAACAGTGTTACGAAGATTGGGGATTATGCATTTTACAATGCATTTAATTACGCCAATGTTCCAACTTTATACGTTGGCGCGAATGTTACCGCGATTGGCTATAAAGCTTTTGTAGATTGCAATGAAAATCTTACGATATATGGCGAGTCAGGCTCCTATATTGAGGAATACGCGTTGGCTAAGGGCTTAAAATTTGTGGCTGTTGAAAGCGCAAAACCGGATATTGATTTTGCGTTTACAATTATTGATAATGAATGCACAATTGCAAGGTATGTTGGTGTAGAAAAATCTGTTGATGTTCCAAACGCGATTAATGGATATAATGTTACGCGCATTGGCGATGATGCATTTAAAGGCTGCCGCAGCCTGACGAGCATCAACATTCCAAACAGCGTTACGCACATCGGCGACAATGCATTCTGGCTTTGCAGAAATCTGTCGAGCATCTATATTCCTGATAGTGTTACGGCCATCGGTGCTGGGGCATTCTTTGAGTGCAGTAGCCTGACGAGTATTAGCATTCCTGATGGTGTGACATCCATCGGCGAAGATACATTCTTTGAGTGCAGCAGCCTGACGAGTGTCAGTATTCCCGATGGCGTGATATCCATCGGTGCTTGGGCATTCTTTGAGTGCAGTCTGTCTAGTATATATATCCCTGATAGTGTTATGACCATCGGTAACAAGGCATTCAGTGGATGCAGTAGTCTAACTAGCATCTATATTCCTGACAGTGTTACGTCTATCGGTGTTGATGCATTTAGACGGTGTGGTTCCGACCTTGTGATCTACGGCGAATCCGGCTCTTATGCGGAAACCTATGCCAATGAAAACAACATCACCTTCAGCACCGAACCGATGCCTGTTCCGACTGTATCGATCTCCGGCAGGGTGATTACGAGGGACGCAACGCCGATTTCCGGTGTGTCCGTAACGCTTTGGCTAGATGCTTATACGGATGGCGATCCGATTTTCCTTTCTACGGATGCCAACGGCGCATGGAGCTATGGAAAGGCAAAGGCTGGACATCGCTATCTGGTGGAATTTGCCAAGGAGGGATATGTACTTAGCAAAAATGCGATCATCGTTGATGTTGGCAGCGCAGATGTTTCAGTACAAAGTATCATTGGCGAAGCGGGGGAAAAGAACGCGCAGGTTACGCTGTCTGGCAATGTCAAGACGGCGGCGGGCACAGGACTTCCAAATGTGCTGGTAAGCGTTTATGGCGCGAATAACAATATTTGCTATGCGTATACGCAAACCGATGCATCAGGCAAATGGACTTGCAGCATTCCGGCGAATGGACAGGCGGTTATAATCAAATACATTTGCACGGGATATGATTTCGCTGAAACCAGTTTGGATTGCACCCTCGTGGGCAATACCGAAATCCAGACAGTTTATGGTACGCTGAGCGTATCCGATGACATTGCGGGCGATATTCAATTCACCATGTCAACCAATGAAGCGGCGGTGAATGAAGAAGTGACGTTTGATATTACCTGCCCTGACGGAAACAAAGCGCGCCTGTTGGTGGATGAGATCGCCTATGATATTGTAAGCGTTACGGATGGAGCGGCAAATTTGAACCGTGCCTTCACAAAAGCGGGATCGCGGAAGGTTCAATTCCAAATGGGTACGGAAGAAGGCTGGGGCGCTGTTTCCGAAGCGCAAATGCTTACGATAACCGCCATGGGAACGCTGGCAGCGCCGGTGCTGGATGATGTGCAGGATATGTATTTGGGAGATGATTTCCGTATCAGTTGGGCGGACGTTGAAAATGCAGATCGCTACATTGTGTATCTGTATTGCAACGGGGAAGTCTGGTATAAGGAATCCACAACGAAGCATTCAATCGCCGTAGATAAATCCTACTTTGTGACAGAAGGACAATATTGCGTTGAAGTGATTGCAATCGGAAACGAATATAGCCAGAATTCCGCATCGGCGATTTTCAATGTTGGACATCGGGATTACAATATTCAGGTTTTGTCGCCGACCGTCGGAAGTTTGTATGTGCCGGGCGATGATGTTTGGCTGAACGTAAGCAATCCTGTGGGCGCGCAGGTTGTTTTAACGGTAAGAAGCGATGATGGAACGGAAAAGAGATATCCGGAAACGGGTACCTATACGATGGATGATATTCTGGTCAGCTTTAAACCGGATGTGCCGGGGCGGTATGCCTTTACGGTTGAAGCGTATCCTGCCGGTATGAATGATATTGAATATTGTCCCAAGGTATTTTCGGCAACACAGGAATTCGTGGTCAACGGACCGATTGTATACAGTGTTAAAGCGGCGGCGGGCAGTTTGACTACCTATGGCGTAACCGGAGTGAAATTTACGTTTGATGTGGATTGCAATACGGTTGTAAAGACAATTGCGGTGCTGGACAACGGTACTGAAATTCAGCGGATCGATCCGGTAAGAGAAAATGTCGAATACCATAATTGGTTTTCCTATACCGCCGCGCCCACCACGGAAGGCGCGCATACGTATTCCTTCATCGGATATGATGAAAATGGAACCGCGGGCAATAAATGCGCGTATACTGTGTATCTCATATCGAAGATGGGTGGTACAAAGTATGCGGTGCAGGATGGCGTAAGTCTGTATGCAATGCCGTATGCCTCCGCTGTTAGAAAAACGCTGACCATCAGTGATACGATTATGATCAATGGTTCCATTAACGGATACTATTATGCTTCGGTCGGCGGCAAGCAGGGCTTCGTCAAGCAATCGATGGTACGGGATACGCAGGTAACGATCAAACCGGATCCTACGCCGAGCCCGACGCCTGTGCCATCGGATGCACCTACGCCGGATCCTTCTTCCGCTCCGACTGTTGCACCTTCAGCGACCAACAAGCCGTATGTCGCCAAAACATATGTGGAAATGGTCGAAATGAATTGGAATTCGATCGGAGATGGTTGTCAGGCCGCATATGATTATTGGAATGGCGGTTTTGCGGGCGGCGTAAAATGGGTTGCAGATGTTGGCGGAAAATTTGATTTTACAAAGTTTATCGCGGATTCGTTTAATGTGTTGTGGAATGCATCGGAAGCAACCGCAAAGGGAATCTATAAAGCAGTATATGGAGAAAGCGTTGATGATAAAACGCTTTCCGAAGTGACCGCCGATCTGAGGGTAAAGGCGGGCGAGGTGAGCATGTACTTTGCTGCGGGTATAACGATCGATGATCTTGAGCAGATTGTTAGCATTCTCGACAGCTCCGAAAAGACGGCCGGTCAATATGCCGATGAGTATCTTACTAAGGTAAAAAAGACTTATGATTGGGTTGACACAATACAAAAACAGATTTCGGATGGAGACAATGTGAATCTGTTTGAAGTCTATACGAAGCTGTTGGACTGGATTGGCAAACATGGAGTGGATATTCCTGAATCATTCTATGAAAGTCTTGATACCAGAATATTGGAATTTGTCGCGAAGACATGTACGAAGCTAGGAATCAAACCATCGGATGTTGGGGTTGGAGATGCAACGAAATCAACTTCGGAAATCTTGAAAGCCTTAAATGAGCAAGCTGAGGCAGTTGGTAAAACCATAAGCATTGCTGGCGATATCCTTGATATTGTTCTGGATGTGATTGATACAGTCAATTATTTCGAGGCATTAAGGAACTTCTCCGATAAAGAACTGACTCAGATACGGCTCGCGCTCAATGCAACTACGAATACTCGGCTGAGAACTGCGCTTACCATGATAGTGACCGATATCGAGAAAGCATTTGAACCCAGAGCCTTGATGGAAAGAGTTAAGGAGAAGATGAAAAACTGGGTTTTGAGCAAGGGCATTGATGAGATTATCTCCAGCGCTTGTCCCATATACAAGTTTGCTAAATTTGTTGTCAAGGTAACCAATCTGTCGGCTTCGAAGAAGATGGAGGCGTGTAAGGATTTCCTGAGATCATTTGAATTGGCAAGAGATGTAAAGACGGGATTCATTGATCAGTTAAGGAATACCTCTACGATGCCCACTGCCGAACGCATTCAGGAATTGATTGGTTATTCAGCGGCTTATGCGGATATGACTTCGGATATGTATGAAAAGTATAAGGCGCTGATGGAGTACAATGGGAAATCATGGTTTGGAAGCGCGCCCAGCTATCTTGTCAGTTATGATCCAAATGCATTCCGCGCGAAATTTATATTGTCCATAGTATACGTTCGGACGGGAAGTGCAAAATAACCTAATTGTAAATCGTTATTTGCAAATGGTATAAGGTTTCGTATAGAATCCAAAGACTTCGCGCAAAAACTGCCCCGCGGGAATCAATTCCCGCGGGGCGAAACTTTATCTCAAAACCGTTCAGCGCATTTCCTGAATCATGTTCAGGGTATTGCGCCAGGCTTCTTCGAAGCTTTTGCGGAACAGAACTATGGGACCGAATTCTTCGTATTCTTCGGGCTGAATCGCGTTGTATTCATACGCCTTGCGGAAATCGGGCAGCTGATCGCACAGAGTATCGATCACGGAATGCGGAGTGGGCGCGAGGAAGCGCTGCACGACGGGCGCGTTCTGCTCGATCAGCTTATCCGCGGTGCCGATCCAGTTGATGGTGACGACGCATCTGCAGCCCACCATTTCCGTAAAATGCTGAAGCCCGCGCGCGCCGCCGCTGATGAAGCCGATGGCGTTTCCGGTTTCGCGCATCATCTGATCGATCTTTTTGGCGACCGTGATGCCCGCCTGCCACAGATAGTCATAAGGTACGTTTGCGCCGATGCGCTCCGCATACGTCTTGATGTATTCATCGAAAATGCCCGCGATATGGGAAAAATAGATCACAGGCTTCTTTTCCATGCCCTCGGTCGCGCGGGTGTACACATCCAGCACATCCATCGCCTGACGAACGCTCATTACCTCGGTGGCGTTGATCGGCACGCCTTCGGCTGCCAGAATGCCGATGGCCTTCAAGCCTTCCTCCGTGACTGGAATCTTCGCCATGATGTTCGCGCCCGCTTCGCGGTTGAAGCGCGCCATGCGCACGATCGTATCGCAATCCTCGTGGAAGGGGTCGCCCTGAATGCTCACATAGCCCCAGCGGCCGGCGGTCTTTTCCCAGATGGGCAGGAAAATCTTCGCGATTTCGCCCACCAGTTCGCGCTGTAGCGCAACCTCCACCATGTTATCATCCGTATATTCCGCCATGAAGCGCTGCAAAAGCTCCTTCGCGTGCGCGCCGCCCTCGGCGTGGTTCAGCATCTTCCACACGTATGAAGGGTTCTGCGTGCAGCCGCACGCGCCCGCTTCGATCGCCATATGGGCTTCCTTTCGGGTTACGTTGTTGATCCAGAAGCGGGTAGGGGTCTGTTCGTTTACGCGATGAAAATATCCGTTCATTGCTGATCCTCCTGATCATTTTCGTCGGTTTGTTTTTGCTGAAACAGCTTGCGTTCATCCACGCTCAGGCGCATTTCACGGCGCGCGGCTTCGCAATCGCGTCGCTTTACGGCATCATAGATGCGCTGATGCTCCACAAGGCATACGTATTCCATGCTGCGATCGCGCTGCAAACGGCTGGCGATGGTGCCGCGCAATATCCATTGCATGCCCACCATCATTTCCTCCAGCACGCGGTTGTGCGCGGCGCGGGCGAGCGCGATATGGAAATTGTAATCCTGCTGCGCGGCTTCTTCGGGATCGTGCGCGGCGCGCTCCATGTCGGTAAGGCGCTTACTCAGCTCCGCGATTTCCGCGTCGGTCGCGTTCTGCGCCGCCATCGCGGCGATTTCCGGTTCGATAATTTTGCGCGCCTCGGTCAGATCAGATTCCATGCTTTCGCTGAAATATACCGCCCACGAAAGGTGCTTTAAGATCGCGTCCGGATTTTCTACGACATAAGTGCCCGATCCCACGCGCGCGTCCACCAGTCCCAGCGTTTCCAGCGAATGCAGCGCCTCGCGCACGCTGGCGCGGCTCACGCCGAACTGTTCCGTCAATTCGCGCTCGGTGGGCAGTTTCTGTCCGGGCAGCAGCCTGCGCTCGGAAATCATCTTCTTGATTTCGAATATGATGCGATCCGCCAGATCGGCGCGATTCAGCGTTGAAAACAGCTTATTGGATTCCATAGCGGATTACTTGCCTTCGCCGAACAGCATTTCGCGAACGCGGCGAATGCCCATTTCGGGGCTGGTCAGTACGGGCTTTTCGATCGCGCCCAGTTCGGGGATCAGAACCGTCATGCTGCCCTGCGCCAGCACGATCACGTCCACTTCCTTTTCGCACTTCTTCAGCGTTTCCAGTACGAACTGATTGTGCCGCGCCTGACCTTCCTTCATCAGAATATCCAGTGCGCCGTCGATCAGATAGGGGATGACCTCCACTTCCTTGCCCATGTCCTTCGCCGCCTGTTCCACCAGACCGCAGCTGGGCGCGACGGTGGAGGCGACCGTGGCGACTACGGCGATCCTTTTGCCCATTTCCACGGCCTTTTCCGCCATGGGGCGATCGATGCGCAAAACGGGCACCTTCACGCACTTCGCGGCGATGGCGGCGGCTTCGCCCACGGAGGAACACTGGTTCAGAATCAGATCTGCGCCCAGCATTTCCGCGGTTTTGTAATAAGAACACATGCGGCTGATGATATCGGGCGTGATGTGGCCGACCGTCTTGACCTCCTGCAAAAGGCTGTCGTCTACGATATTGCGCACTTCCACTTCGGGGATGATCTCAGCGCAGAGCTTCTGCAGATCATAATAACTTACGTTGCTGGTGTGAATGATAAAGATTTTCTTGCCCATGGTATTTGCTCCCTTTCTGCAATTGGTTTAATTGTCAGACCAATTCTGAAATGATTATAACACAAGGCAAATTTGATTGCAATAGGGAAATTAAAAAGGCTCCTCGTCCATAAGGAGCCTTTAAATAATATGACATAATATGCCTTTACTTCGCGCGCTGCGCTTCCGCTTCCGCAACGATGCTGCCCACGCCTTCCAATACGGCGGTCGGGCGATAGGCGTAATGATTCAGCGTATCGAGCGTGGAAATGCCGGAAAGCACCAGCACCGTGGACATGCCGCATTCCATGCCGGAGATCACATCGGTATCCATGCGATCGCCGATCATTACGGCTTCCGCCGAATGGCAGTTCAGAATGCGCAGTCCCGTGCGCATCATCAGCGGATTCGGCTTGCCGCAGAAGTACGCCTGCTTGCCGGTGGCCATTTCGATGG
>CAKUKP010000056.1 GCA_934663625.1 uncultured Clostridia bacterium | reverse complement strand
GCAGCACGGCAGTTGCTGGCAGCCGACACTGTCGGCAGCACGGTAGTTGCTGGCAGCCGACACTGTCGGCAGCACGGCAGTTGCTGGCAGCCGACACTGTCGGCAGCACGGTAGTTGCTGGCAGCCGACACTGTCGGCAGCACGGCAGTTGCTGGCAGCCGACACTGTCGGCAGCACGGTAGTTGCTGGCAGCCGACACTGTCGGCAGCACGGTAGTTGCTGGCAGCCGACACAGTCGGCACTACTTGTTTTTGGGCGCGGGGGATGGTATAATGCATAATGGGTTAGAAAAGTGGTTCGGCATATGGTCGATCGCATTGATTCGAAGATAACATCCTTGAAGGAGCAATAGCATGGTTTTTTCCAGCAATGTATTTCTGTTCTTTTTTTTGACGTTTGTTCTGGCGGGCTATTATGCCCTGAAGCGCTGGCGCAAGGCGAGCAATCTGTTTTTGACGTTTACCTCGCTGGGGTTTTATGCGTGGGGACAACCGAAGTTCGTGGTGGTGATGATCGCATCGATCGCGGCGAACTGGCTGCTGGCATTGTGGGTAGATCGCGAAAAGCAGCGCGCGCATGGGCGCGCGAAGCTGGCGCTGACCATCGCGGTGGTTTTGAATCTGGGGCTGCTGGCGACCTATAAATATCTGAGCTGGCTGCTGGGCAACCTTGTGGAATGGTTCAATCTGTCGTTCCCCGTGCCGAAGATCGCACTGCCCATCGGCATTTCGTTCTTTACCTTCCAGGCGATGAGCTACGTGATCGACGTATACCGCGGCGATGGCAAGGTGCAGAAGAACTTCTTCAACGTATGCCTGTACATATCGTTCTTCCCGCAGCTGATCGCGGGCCCCATCGTGCGCTATCAGACCGTTGCGGATGAAATCGAAAACCGCGTGGAAAACGTGCCGGATTTCGTGTCGGGCGTGCATCGGTTTCTGGTGGGCTTCTGCAAGAAGGTGATTCTGGCGAACAATCTGGGTCTGCTGGTGGATACGCTGTTCGGGCTGGAACGCGCCGATCTGTCCGTCGGCGGTGCGTGGATCGCCGCCTGCGCCTATCTGATGCAGGTGTACTATGATTTTTCCGGCTATTCCGATATGGCGATCGGGCTGGGGAAGATGTTCGGCTTCCATTTTCTGGAAAACTTCCGCTATCCGTTCATCGCGAAATCGGTCGCGGGCTTCTGGCGCAGGTGGCATATTTCGCTCACGACGTGGTTTCAGGATTACCTCTATATCCCGCTGGGCGGCAGTCGCGTAAAGACGAAGGCGCGGTTGATCTTCAATATGTTCATGGTCTGGTCGCTCACCGGTCTGTGGCACGGCGCGGCGTGGACGTATCTGCTCTGGGGCTGCGGATTTTTTGTGATGCTGGTGATCGAACGCTTCAGCGGGATGGGCAAATGGATGGAAAAGCACGCGATCGGTCATTTCTATGCGATGCTGATGGTGGTTTTCCTCACGGTGATGATCCGCTGCGATAATCTGCCGCATGCGTGGACGATGTATGGATCGCTGCTGGGGCTGTCCGGCGCGCCCGCATGGAACAGCGTAAGCACCGTGATGGTGCGCGAATACGGCTGGTTCTTCCTGGCGGCGCTGATCTGCGGCCTGCCGGTGCGCGATTTCATCGTGGATCGTCTGCACGTAAATGAAAATCTGGTGCGCATCGTCGGCGCGGTGCTGCTGGTGGCGCTCACCGCCGTATCCGTCAGCTATATCGCCGTGAACGGCTACAATCCCTTTATCTACTTCAATTTCTGATCTCGGAGGATGCTGAAATGCTGGATTTTGCCAAGCTGCTGAAGCCGGAGCACCTGCGCACGGATGAGCCGATGTCGCGGCACACCACGTTTCGTGTGGGCGGCCCGGCGGATTATATGTATTTTCCGGATTCCGAAGAAGATCTGCTCAACGCCATCAATTGCGCCCGCCGCGCGGAGATGAACTGCATCATCATCGGGAACGGCTCCAATCTGGTGGTGCGCGACGGCGGCATTCGCGGCATGGTGATCGTGCTGGGCGATGCGTTTGCCGATGTTCGCGCGGAGGATACGCGCATCATCGCGCAGGCGGGCGTTTCCATGGCGAAAACCGCGTGCTTTGCGCAGGAGCGCGGCTTATCCGGGCTGGAATTTGCCAGTGGCATACCGGGCACGCTGGGCGGCGGCTGCGCGATGAACGCGGGCGCTTACGGCGGACAGATTTCCGATGTGCTGATCTCCGCGCGCGTGCTGCTGGACGGCGAAATCCGCACGCTTTCGCGGGATGAAATGCAGATGGGCTATCGCACGACGCTGCCGCTCACGCGCGGCGGAATCGTGCTGAGCGCGATATTTGAACTGCGGCGCGATGATCCGGCGGCGATCCTTGCGCGCATGAAGGATTTGAACGCGCGCAGGCGCGAAAAACAGCCGCTGAACCTGCCCAGCGCGGGATCGATGTTCAAGCGTCCGGAGGGACATTTTGCGGGTGCGCTGATTCAGGAATGCGGGCTGAAGGGCGCGCGCGTGGGCGGCGCGCAGGTCAGCGAAAAGCACGCGGGCTTCGTGGTGAACGCGGGCGGCGCGACGGCGGCGGATATATTGAATCTGGTGGCGCTGGTGCAGCGCACCGTGCTGGAAAGAACCGGAATCGCGCTGGAGATGGAACCGCGCGTATTGGGGGACGAATAATGTCATTTGCATCGAACGCCCGCGCCGAAATGGCGCGGGAGCTTTGTATGGAGAAGTGCTGCGCGCGGGCGGAGCTGGCGGCGGCGCTGCTGGCGTCGGGCGGAATCAGCTTTCGCTTCGGCAGTGATCCCAGCTATGCGCTTTCGATCACAGCGGCGGAGGCGGCGGTCGTGCGCCATTATTTTCAGCTGCTCAAGCGCCATTTTCAGGTGACGGCGCAGATTCTTACGTTGCGGTCGAATTCGCTCAGCGGGCTGACGCGCTATCGGCTGCTGATCCCAATGGAGGCTTCCATGCGGCTGATGCAGGAAACGGGGTTGCACGATCCCAGTCAGCCGTTTGGCATCGCCAGTCTGCCGCCGGCGCGGATTACGCAGATGGCGTGCTGCAAAAAAACATTTATAAAGTCTGCATTCATGATTTGCGGCGGAATTGCGAATCCGGATATCGAATACCACATTGAAATCGCCGCACCGAGCGAAGAATTTGCCGATATTGTTATTGAATCACTGAAATATTTTGAAATAAATGCAAAAAAAGCGTGCAGAAAGTCCAAAAGTGTGGTATACTTAAAAAAAGGAGACGATGTATCGGATATGCTTACGCTGGTGGGCGCGACCAACGCCGCGCTGGGGCTGCAAAACGTGCGCGTGAAGAAGGACGTCAGCAACCGCGTAAACCGGCAAATGAACTGCGATAGCTCCAACATCAACCGCGCGACGGAAACCGCGCTGAAGCAGATCGCGGATATTCGCTGCATCGAAGAAAAGATCGGATTGGACAAGCTGAGCCTGCCCCTGCGCGACGTTGCGGAGGCGAGGCTGAACAACGCCGCCACGCCGCTGAGCGGGCTGGGGGAGATGCTCACGCCGCCGATCGGAAAATCCGGCGTCAACGCGCGCCTGCGCAAGCTTCGGGAAATTGCCGATGCGCTGCGCCGCGGGGATATACCGGATCTGAAGTGAAGCAGTAAGGAGACGGACAACATGATGAAAAAAATGGTTACATTCGATGCGGTGCCATCCATCACGCCCGATTTTGCGGCGAAGCTGGCGAACTGCGCATCCGCCTATAGCGCTACGGTGCATTTGGAATGCGGGAAAACCCGCCTGTGCGTGGATTCGCTGATCGGTATACTGGCGCTGGCGCTGCGGCGCGGAATGCCGGTTGAAATCACTGCGGACGGCGAAGATGCGGAACCGGCGGTCTGCGCGCTTTCGGCGCTGCTGACCACGAAGATGGACTGAGCAAGCGCGCAGGGCAGAACAACCGCCCGATCTGTCAAATCATGCATTTGATGGATCGGGCGGCTGTTTTATTGCAGAGATGCATCTACGCGCGCTCTGCCGCCGCCTGCGGGGCGCGCACGGTCACGATCACATCGAAGTAATCATCGTGATCCTCCACGCGGCTGGTGGCGCTTACGCCGATTCTGCGCAGGCTGCGCACGGTATCGGATATAGCGTTTACGATCAGGCGGTTATCGCGGATGATCCGCGCGGGCGCGGGCATGCGGTGCTTTCGCAGCTGCTGCGCGATCTTCACCTCCAGCGCGTGCACGCTCCATTTTTCATCGGCGGCCAGCTGGGCAAACTTCTGCTGTGCCGCCGCATCCTCCAATTGCAGAAGCGCCCGCGCGTGCCGCTGCGTAAGCCCCTCGTCGCGGATGATATTGCGCGTTGCAGCGTTCAATCGAAGCAGGCGCAGCAGATTGTTCAGCGCGGAAGGACTGCGCCCCACGGCGGCGGCGAGCGCCTCCTGCGTCATGCCGTGCTCGGTCAGAATGCGCTGCAGCGCCTCGGCTTCATCCAGAAAATGCAGGTTTTCGCGCTGTATGTTTTCAATCAGCGCGATCAGCGCGCAATCCAGATCATATGCGCCCAGCACGATCGCATCCGCAGCGGCGGCGTTCAGACGCTTCAGGGCGCGCAAACGGCGCTCGCCCGCGATCAGTTCGTATTTTCCCGCGCCGCATCTGCGCACCAGCAGCGGCGAAAGCAGCCCGAATCGCCGGATCGATTGCGCAAGATCGCAGATTCCCTGTTCATCAAATTCCGTTCGCGGCTGGTATTCCCCGCATATAATGCGATTTAATTCGATTCGTACCGCATGGCGTCTGGCCTCCTGAGGGTGATTCAAAATGTCCGGCATATGCCCGCCCCCCATTGCTGAAATGATCGCAAATATATATTCCGAAGTGCATAAAAAAAGAATCGACAGAACTTGTTCCATCGATTCGCGGCACAAAAAAATATCCCAAGAGTGCCGTCCGTTTCTGCTTTTTCACCCGCCGCTCAGGCAGGGCGGAGACCTGCGACTGCTTACTGTCTTCCTCTGCGTAATGAAGGCCTGACATCTGCATACCGACCCGGAATCCTTTTATGAATCTGTGGGTAAAAGCAGAAACTAACGCACACCCCAGGATATACGCCATTTCATGCGGCGGTTTCCCGCTCACATGGAATATTATATGCGCTGCCCGTCCAAAAGTCAATGGATTTGTAAACTTTTTCGGAGAACATCCGAATTTCAAAAGAATTGTTGACGTATATCCTGATGCAGATTGGCGGAACTACCGATTTCGTTGTCGGTTCCGCTTCTATGGGAGGCTTTGTACGGGCATGATGAGATCGGAAATATTTCCTGTCCGCCAGATCACTGCTTTTGACCGGACATCAGCGCCATAATGCTCTTTTCGTTTACCTCACTGTGGCGAAGCGTGCCGGTGGTTTCGCCTTCATACAGAACGATGATTCGGTCGCACAGGCTGATGGTTTCCTGCATTTCACTGGAAACCATCACAATGCTTACACCACTTTCAGCCAGATGATCAATTATTTCATAGATTTCATTCTTTGCACCCACATCGATGCCTTGCGTGGGCTCATCCAGGAACAAGATTTTGGGCTCGTTCATCAGCCAACGTGAAATAATGGTCTTTTGCTGATTGCCCCCGGACAGATTTACGATGCGCTGTTCCAGCGAAGGCGTTTTGACACGTAGCTTCTCCCGATAAGCCTGCGCGTTTTTTGCTTCAGTTTTTCGATTAATGATACCAAGGCTCTTGAGCAGATTGTTGAGCCATACGATGGTCATGTTGTCCGTCACGGAGAATTTCAAATACAGACCCTGCGTTTTTCTGCCTTCAGGAACCAGACCGATACCATGCCGTATGGCCTCGCTGGCATTTTTTTGGGTCAACTCTACGCCGTTTACAAACACCTGACCGCTTAGACGTGGATCTGCGCCGAATACCGCCTGCAAAACCTCGCTTCGCCCCGAGCCGACCAGACCCGCCAGACCCAGCACTTCGCCTTCGTATAGCGTAAAGGAAACATCATGTACCTTACCTGCGACGCTTAGGTTCCGAACTTCCATCCGTGGTCTTGCTTTTGCGTAATCTGCGTCATCCATGTAATGCTTTCGGATGTAACCGCCGCTGTATTCTCGACCGACCATCAGCGAGATCATCTCAGAAATTTCGGTTCCCGCGGTAACCAGCGTGTCGATGTATTTTCCGTCACGCAGCACGGTGATTCGATCGCTGATACGCATGATTTCATCCAGCTTGTGCGAGATGTACAGCATGGTGAAACCCTTCTGCTTCAGATCTTCCATGATCTGAAAGAGAACATTCGTTTCATTGGGCGTCAGGGCGCTGGTAGGTTCGTCCAGAATCAGGAAACGCGCGTTCTGTGAAAGCGCCTTGGCGATTTCAACCTGCTGCTGTTGTGAAGCGTTGATGCTGCGCACCAATGTGGAGGGATCCATATTCATCAACCCCACCTGTTCCAGCAGGGCACGGCTGTCCGCATAAAGCTTTTTCTTATCGATTAGACCGAACCTGCCCTTGGGCTGACGCGCCTGAAAGATGTTTTCGGCTACGGAAAGCGTGGGCGACAGCGACAGTTCCTGATGAATCATCGCGATTCCCAGTGCGCTCGCTTCGATGGGCGCATTGGGCGAAACCTCCCTGCCATCGAAAATGATCTTTCCGGAGGTGGGCTTGTATACGCCGGATAGTATGTTCATCAGCGTGGACTTTCCCGCACCGTTTTCACCGACGATTGCATGAATCTCGCCCTCGCGGACGTCAAAGTTTACATCATCAAGCGCTCTTACACCTGGAAATTCCTTGCAAACATGGTAAATACTGCAAATAATCTTTTCGCTCATCGATCTTTCCTCCTACTGTTTTGCGCCTCTACCGATGCATACAAATGCCATCTGTGTACATCGGTGGAGGCACAGAGCCTCCACCGGATTCCGATCCGGAATTAGCGAGGATAGTACTCGGCGACGTTGTCGGGCGTGACGATGTCCATCTTGGTCCATTCGTTGCCGGTGATCGCATCTTCGCCGGTGATTATCGCATTGTAGGCGAAAATGACCGGATCCGCACCCTGCCCGAAGGGATCCTGACCGATGGTTGCATTGACGATGCCATCGTACAGCGCATCCACGATTTCATCCATGAAGTCGAAGCAGACGTACTTCACTTTGCCAGCCATACCCATATCCTTGATGGCTTCAATAACGCCCAACTGTCCGCCGGCAGTCTGATAAATACCTGCCAGATCGGGATTCGCGGTCAGGAAATCCTTTACCTGCGTATAGGCTTCGTCACCGGAATCGTGGCATTCGGTCTCACCGACAATTTCGATGCCATCGTACTTTTCAAAGGCGGACAAACCGCCGGTGCGGCGCAGCTCATGCGCGGGAACGGAGAACAGACCGGTAATCACGGCAACCTTGCCTTCGCCGCCGATCAGCCGTGCCAGAGTTTCACCAGCCAGTTCACCGGCGCCATAGAGATCCTGACCGTGGAAAGCAATGCGGGAGCATTCTTCACTGGTGTCGGAGTTGAAGGTGTAAACCTTGATACCGGCTGCGGTAGCGCGATCTACGGCGGGAATGATGGCGTCGGATACGCCGACGGTGCAGATGGCGTCATATTCCATGATGATACAGTTGTCGATGGCGTCTGCGAATACCTGCGCATCGAAATCTTCGATGGTCTGGATATCAACGGTGCAGCTGTACTTCTTCATGGTTTCCTGAATGGCCTTCGCGCCGGATTCGACGTCAACCCAGAATGGGTTATTGTTGACCATCAGAACAGCGATGCGGACTTCCTTGCCCTCGGCGTTTTCAGCGATTTCATAATTGAAACCTTCGTCGATGTAATTGACTTCCGCGACGGCGATGCAACCGAGCATCAATACCATGGCTACCAACAGGGACAGAACCTTCTTCATGACTTTTCCTCCTTTTATTTGCAGAGGGTTATTCCCTCAGCGGATCAGATTTTGTGTTTGGCGGTGCGCAGTTTATCGATGGTGACGGCAGCGATGATGACGATACCGATGACGATAGACTGCCAGTAGGCGGAAATGCGCAGCAACACGAATGCATTCTTCAGAATACCGATAATGGCGGCGCCCAGCAGGGAGCCCCAGATTGTGCCTTCACCGCCGGACATGGCTACGCCGCCGATGACGACCGCCGCGATGGTGTCGGTTTCATAACCGACACCCAGCGTGGCGTCTGCGCTGGACAGATTGCCGGCGACGATTACGCCGCACAGCGCGCAGAGCGTGCTTGTGATAATATAAGTCAGGGTTTTGAGCGCCTTGACATTGATGCCCGAAAGCTGTGCTGTGCGTTCGTTATTGCCGATCGCGTAGATGTTGCGCCCGGTCAGGGTTTTTTGCGCAAAGATGCTGCCCAGAATGATGGTCAGAAGCATCACGATGACCGCGACCGGAATCGGGCCGATGTAGCCCTTACCCAGCCATGCCAGACCGGATTGGAACTTGATCGGGCGACCACGGGTAAGCAACAGCGTGCAGCCGCTCAGAATCTTGCCCATAGCCATGGTAACAATAAAGGGTACCAGCTTTACGCGGGTGACCAGCAAACCATTCACCAGCCCGATGATCATGCCAACGAGAAGCGTCAGCGGCAACACCACGAACCAGGGCAGCGCCATCGCAGATGAGAAATAGGCGCACAGGCAGGCAGTAAGACCGACTACATAGCCTACGGAGAGATCGATGCCGCCGGAAATGATGACCAGCGCCATGCCCACAGAAACGATGCCGTAGCGCGAAATCTGGTTGAAAATGTTGAAGATATTGCTTACCTTCAGGAAATACTCGCTCAGGAAGCTCATCAGAATGCAGAGAACAATCAGACCGACAAAGATGCTGAATTCGCTTCTGCCGGTAATCCGCTTCCAGAGAGACTTGTTCGCTGTGTTTTCTTTCATGCTTACAGCCCCTTATTTCGCAATCTTTGCATTGTAGTCCTTCACGGCCTGGAACATGGCGACCATGTTCTTCATCGGAGTCTGTCCCTGAATGTTGTGCACGGTATTGAACACGAAACCGCCGCCGGGCGCGAAGATTTCAAGACGTTCCATAGCTTCGTTGTAGCATTCCTCAGGCGTACCGAAGGGCAGCGTCTGCTGGGTATTGATTCCGCCGCCCCAGAAAGTAAACTTGTCGCCCCATTGCTCCTTGAGCATACGGGCGTCCATGCCGGCGGCGGTGGTCTGCACAGGGTTCAGGATATCGACGCCGCACTCATGGAAATCCTTCAGGAAGGTTACGATGGAACCGCAGCTGTGGAAGAAGGTTTTCCACTCGGTATGCTCATGAATCCAGCCGTTGATCTTCGCATAAATCGGTTTGTAGAACTCCCGGAAGGCTTCCAGCGCCATATAGGGGCCGCGCTGCAAACCAAAATCGGTGCCGGATATATATACGGACTGGATTTTATTGCCCACAGCCTGATACAGAAGCTCCGCATTTTTCAGGGCGATCTCCAGCTGCATTTCAAAGATTTCATGCACGTAGTCGGGATCTGTGTGGTGTATCATCATGAACTCCTGCAGATCGCGGATGCCCTTGGGATCGCAGACGTGCGGTCCCGGAACCAGTGCGAAATCGCCGATGCCGCAAAGGGCGCCGTTGTAGATCATGCCATAGCCGGTGTTGTTGTAGATGTCGTTGACTTCATCCTGAATATAGCGAAGCTCCTCATCGGAAAAAACCTTGAAATCATCCTTGTAGTCCTCGCGTGCGTTCAGGTCGTCATCATCGATGGTGGCGTTGCTGCGGGTGATGTTATCAAAGAAGAAACCCTTCTTCGGCATTTTACCCGCCGGGGGATAATTGGTGTTGCCCTGCGCATAGATATAGGTGTTACCCTGTTCATCCACGGTGGTGCGAAATTCTTCGGAAACCAGCATCTTGAGCCCATTGTGCAGCGTCCATTCCTTCCAGTCGCGGTTTTTGTAGCCGAAAATCGTATAGCCGTTGTTGACGCCGATGATACCCGCGCCAACGGCCTGCCGCAGATCTTCGTCTGTGCGTCCAAGCAGTTGCAGCGGTTCATCCATAACCAGCATACGATCTTCAAGCCCCAGACCCTTGCGCAGCTTTACCATCGCATTGATATTAATTCCGCTGACGGAAGTGGATCCAAGATCGACCACAACCTGGCCGGGATCACGATGGTTGAGCGTATCGATCAAGCGCTCCCGATAAGTTTTCTCCATAACCTTTTTCCTCCTTTTGATGGATACCGTGCACGTGCACGGATTTGTTTGATAATATCCAACGATTTCAATGAAAAATTGAAATTTTGTTCAGGATCCGTTCGTTTGTTTTTTTGCCGATACATCAAATCGGGCATTGTACGCAGGGCATGAATGTGGATCGTGCAATGGCTTGATATATATTCCGTGCACGTGCACGAAGTGTTCAAAAGAAAATTCGCATATGTACTGATGCGATTTTCTTATCTTCGGCTCATGGAGTACAAGCCAGTAAATACTTCGTAGCCCTTCAGCGAGACATTTTCCCGCGAACGGATATCGATGCCCGTAAACAGGCGACTGAGTTTCGGCTTTCGACCGAACATATGGTAATCGCGGAAAATTTCAACAGGCATATATCCCTGCATAAAGGCTTCCTGACCGATGGTGAAATCCACCACGCGTTCCTTCAGGTAGTGGATGGTTTCCGGCAGCATATCATGGCAGATCATATGAATCTTCCCAGCCTTGCCGGACTGTGCAAGCGCGCGCGCCGCCGCTTGCTGACCGCCGCCCGCCATATAGATTCCGACCAGGTCCTCTTCACGATGAATCAGATCCTTCACGATGCTGAAGGCGCGTTCCTCGGATTCGTAGGTCATGTATGGACCGATCATTTCTATTTCGCCGCCCCGTTCTTCTTCGAGCACCTTACCGAATCCGTGGATGCGTTCGACATGGGCGAGGAAATCCATTTGACTGATGAGTAACGCAATTTTTCCGCTTTCACGAACAACGATCGACATCAACTGTCCTGCGGTACGGCCTGCCATAATGTGATCATTTCCCACAAAGCACATGCGCTTTGTGCCAGAAATATCACTGTTGAAGGTGATCACAGGCACACTTTCTGGAAGGCGATTGATGCGTTCACGGATACGCTGATTCTCAATGGGCACCAACATGATACCGCAGACATTCATTTCCTCAAGCTTATCGATACATTCAAGCTGATTTTCGACCGTCACACAATCCATGGTCAGCTTAATGACTTCCATACCGTAGGTAGCCGCCATCTTTGATGCCTCGTCAATGCCGGAATTGATATCACGATAAAAGGGATTTGCTTCGCTGGGAACGATCGCACCAATGCGAAATTCATTTTGCAGGCCGCGCAAAGCCTGCGCCATGGCATTCGGTTTGTAATCGAGTTCCTGCATAACTGCAAGTACACGTGCGCGCGTCTTAGGATCTACACCATAGCGACCATGAAGCACACGATCCACCGTGCCTCTGGAAACATTCGCAATTTCTGCGATTTGCTTGAGCGTGCCAGCCATCACATCACCATAACAATTACTATTCGTGCACGTGCACAAAAGATAAATAATATATACAAAATATATTTAATATAAAGATATTACCATAGAAGCTTTACTCTGTCAAGCACTGTTTTGACATTTTCTGCATTTTTGGTATGCGGGCTTCAATGATCTCAATAAGAATGCGCCGGATGATTGCTTCTTCATCCGACGCTGTGTATTGGTGATTGCGGCTTATCCCGCCTTGACCATGTGAATTTCGTGCGTTTCAAAGCGCTGCTTGTTCCAGCATTCGTAGGCACGCATGGTGTAGGTATCGGCCTTTTCGCTCAGGGCGAGCGAGCCATCCTGTTCCTGCACCTGCGTCAGATCCGCGTTTCCGGCGGTATCCATAGCGGTAACCCCCGCCTTCAGGCGCTGGGCGCTCGGTTCTGCCTCCGTGCTGTTCGGATCGATGAATTCAAACCAGAGTCCCTCGTCCGTGACCGCGTATTTTTCAGGATCGGTGATCGTGTAGGAGATGACGTAATCGATCTCCAGCGGCTTTACGGTCATGGTTACCTGATCTACGCGCACGCCGATGCTTTCGTATTCCACGGGCGCATCGCTCACGTAGCGTTCCTCGGCAATTTCCGTGGCGGTCAGATCGAAGCTTACGTCCACCTTGGCGCGCGGATGATCGTGATCCAGCTGCATCGTGCCGTCCTTCTCTACATATTGTATCGCTGTAGAGCTGAACGTGAACGAACGCTGCGGCAGATCATCCATGAAGCAGATTTCATAATAGCATGTCAGCGTGCCGTCCTCCTGCAGCGTGAAATCGCCGGAATACGAGTTCATGGTATCCTCCTCTGCGCCATCGCTGATCGATGTGGAGAGGTAATACAATTCCGTATAGCCGTCCACGCGATAGGCGTCCAGCACCGTTAGCGCTTCCGTATTGGCAGCCGTGCGGTTGAGGAACGTCCACGGATCGTTCAGAGCGCAATCCATCGCCGTCAGCAGCGGCTTTTCGCCGTCCATGCTCAGATCGACCACCATGCGCAGCCGGCGGCCATCGTAGATTGCTTCGCGAACCGCGGCGTGCATACCCTCGCTCTCCGCGGATGCAACATCCGTCTGTACATAATCCGTGACGTTTTCTGGAAGCGTAACATCATACCTTTTGATAAAGTCCAGCACGCCCGTGTGGTTTGCCACCGCCAGCGCGACGGTTACGAGCATCACGCCGATCAGGGCGCACGCCATTACAACTGAGATTTTCCGTTTCATTTGATAACTCCTTTCCTGTTTGCCGCGCATCGCATACAGCGTTCTCGCGCGGAGGCGGGGGGAAACGTGCACGGAATGCATCGCTTCCCGCATTGCGTTGGTTACCTGATCATTTTTCATGCGTCGTTTCCCCTTCCATGTCGATTTTCAGTTTCGCCCGTGCGCGCCGCAGCCGGCTGGATACGGACGCCTGCGGCAGGTGCAGCACATCGGCAATTTCCCGAATTTTCATTTCCTTGTAGTAAAACAGTACGATGACTTCGCGGTATTTTGCGGGCAGCGCCAGAACGGAAGAAATCAGATCGCGCAGATCATCCCTTTCCTGTTCGGCAAGCTCCGGAACCACGTCCAGCGGAACGCTGTTCTTTCGCATTCGCATCCAGCTGCTGCGGAGCATATCCCGACAGGTGTTCACAGCGATATGAAACAACCATGTCTTTATGCTGCTCTCCCCGCGAAATTTCGGCAATGCGCGCCATGCCTTGATCATCGTTTCCTGAAACGCGTCCTCGGCGAGCTGCCTGTCGCCCATGTACAGAAGGCACAGCCTCAGCAGCTCATCGCCATAGGTATCGATCAATCGATCCGCCGTCCATGCCGGGCCCTGCATGGTGTTGGTCAAAAGGCTCTCCCTCGCTTTCCATTGGTATTTTTACGTGTTTCATTTATATAGACGCAGGCGCGGTTGTTTTTTATTCAAAAAAAGGAGAATCATAAATAAAAAAAATACTGGACGGCAAATGCCGTCCGGACAGACCGCTGACAAACGCCGCAACCGCAGAAATTTTCTGAAATACTTCTGACGAAGTGAAAATTTCTGCTTACTGCGTCAACGCGAGCTGCAAAATCGGTTACATACGTCTATGTATGTGCCCTCATTTGCAGCCCGCGTTTCCTTGTCTTGCAGCGTTTCTCAGGGTCTGGCAGTCTGTTGACTTTGTCAACATCCTGACCGGACGGCAAATGCCGTCCGGATGAATTTGATTTACCATTCGAGGTTCTTTTCGGTTTCCCTGCTGAAAACGTGCGCTACGTTTCCGTTGAAGGTCAGGTTTACGCTGCAGCCGGTGGGGAAATGCGCCGCCGCGCCGTTGGTGGGCACGATTACGATGATATCCTTGCCGTTTGCGTTGATGTGCAGATGCACGGTGGAACCCATCAGTTCGCTTACGTCCACGGTGCCGTGAATGCCGGTATCCGCCAGCTGAATGTGGTCGGGACGAACGCCCAGAACCACGTTCTGCGATTCGACGTTGTTGGCGGTCAGACGCGCCTGCTTATCCTTGTCCAGCTCTACCTTCAGACCGCCCAGCGATACGAAGTATTTGCCGCCCTCGCAGATCAATTCCGCATCGAAGAAGTTCATCTGCGGCGTGCCGATGAAGCCTGCCACGAACAGGTTCGCGGGATGATCGAATACCTCCTGCGGCGTGCCGATCTGCTGGATGAAACCATCGCGCATGATGACGATGCGATCGCCCAGCGTCATAGCTTCGGTCTGGTCGTGGGTTACGTAGATGAAGGTGGTGTTGATGCGCTGGCGCAGCTTGATGATTTCCGCGCGCATCTGGTTGCGCAGCTTGGCATCCAGATTGGAAAGCGGTTCGTCCATCAGGAAAACTGCGGGGTCGCGCACGATGGCGCGGCCGATCGCCACGCGCTGGCGCTGGCCGCCGGACAGAGCCTTCGGTTTACGGCTCAGGTATTGGGTGATGTCCAGAATTTCTGCCGCTTCGCGCACCTTCTTATCGATCTCCGCCTTCGGCATCTTCTTCAGCTTCAGGGAGAACGCCATGTTTTCATACACGGTCATGTGCGGATACAGCGCATAGTTCTGGAATACCATGGCGATATCGCGATCCTTCGGCGCGACGTCGTTCATCAGCTTATCGCCGATCCACAGTTCGCCCGCGGTGATTTCTTCCAGACCTGCGATCATGCGCAGCGTGGTGGATTTGCCGCAGCCGGACGGGCCGACCAGTACGATGAATTCCTTGTCCTCGATGTCCAGGTTGAATTCCTGCACCGCGACGACGCCTTCCGCCGTGATCTGCAAATTGGTCTTTTTGACCACTTCGCCCTTCTTCGGCTTCTTTTTCTTTTCGGTGTTCGGGTAGACCTTCTTGATGTTCACCAGACGTACCTTTGCCATACCTTTCGATTGTAGCTGTTCTGCCTCCGCAAGGAACAGCCTCGCAGCCGCATGATGCGTGCCGCTTTACGACAGGTCTCCACACTGCCGCACCGCCAATCGCAGCGGATGATCTTTCCTCCGTTTCTTTTGCTGACGCGCACCATTTGGTGGAGTGGCGCGCGCCGCCTGTACTATAATAATCCGGTTGATTACCGGAGTATTATCAAATTATGCGTCGGCTGTAGCTTCCCCCTCCGTTTCATTCAGATACGGGCGGAACGCCTTCAAAAGCAGCTTTGAATTTAAATACGCGATCAAAGCGAAGGCGAACAGCAGCCATACGAACAGAAGCCGCAAAAACAATTCCGTAGCGAACAGACACAGAATCAGCGGCAGCAGATTCAAAATCACCATCAGAATCGTTTTCGGAAGATTGGCGATGCTGATGATCGCGGAATTGATGATGGTGCGCATCGGCTTATCCTCAAACAGGGCGATGTATGCAAATACGTAGGCGAGGATAAACAGAACCGGCGGAACCGGCACAAAGCACACGATATAGATGAAAATCGAAGTGCCGAGCCTGCCGGAAAACAATAGAAGAAGATTCAGCACAATCAGCGCAATCGGCGCCAGCAGAATCAGCATCACCAGGGTGCCCTGCTTGAGGTTTGTGCGAAACGCTGTAAAGTAATCCCTGAATATGCGCAAATTCTCCGATTTTTCGGCGAGAGAGATGGCAATCCGATACATGGCGGCGGTAGATGCGCCGATGGTCAGCAGGGGAATGCTGGTAATTGCCCACAGCAGGTTAAGAATAACGATTCTACCCATGCGGTTCACCCAGTTGATAAAGGGTGAATCATATTGAAACAGCTTCCTCATGCGCAATCTCCAGACGTTCGTTCATCCATACAACAAACTTTTGTCGATTCAATATAGCACAACCGAGAATAATTGTCAATGCATTCAAACAAATGATGATCGTTCATCAAAAATGAACGATAAGTTTGCGGACGGAACGTCCGTTGTCAATTGAATAATTTATCGGATTTAGCAGGAAAGTACCGGAAATAGACCGTTTTGTGTATTACTATATTTATCTAAATCCGCTATAATTGACTTATGTTAAATTTTCGATATTCGGAGCGCGGCTGAGGTTTTCGGACGATGTGAGGGGTCTGAATACGGAGGAGTTGGAGGGAGCGTGGTATGGTTATGAAAAAGTCGAATGGAGCGGCTGCACCGCGCAGGTCAAAGCGGAAGGGCTTTAAATATACCATGAAAAGGTACGGCCTGGTTTATCTGATGTTTGCGATTCCGCTCGCCGTTCTGCTGCTGTTTAAGTACATTCCCATGTACGGCGCGCAGATTGCTTTCCGCAATTACAAGCCTGCGCTGGGCGTTTTGCAGAGCCAGTGGGTGGGCTTTAAGAATTTCATCAAATTTTTTGACAGCCCCTATTTCTGGACGACGATTAAAAACACCCTGACGCTGAACGTCTATTCGCTTCTGACCTTCCCGCTGTGCCTGATCTTTGCGCTGATGCTGCGCTATTGCAGATCAAACCGCTTTGCCAAATCGGTGCAGATGGTCAGCTACGCGCCGCACTTTATTTCAACCGTCGTCGTCTGCGGTCTGCTTACGCAGTTTCTGTCCGCGCGCACGGGCGTAATTAATAAGGTGATCGAATTCTTCGGCGGCACGGCGGCCAACTGGATGGGATCGGAAACCGCGTTCAAGCACATTTACGTCTGGTCGGACGTATGGCAGAATCTGGGCTTTAATTCCATCATATTCATATCGGCGCTGGCGGGCATTTCGCCGGAACTGCACGAAGCGGCGATCGTGGACGGCGCGAGCCTGCGCAGCCGAATCTGGCATATCGATATTCCTGGCGTGCTGGCGACGTTCGTAATCCTGCTGATTCTGCGCTTCGGATCGCTGATGAACATCGGCTATGAAAAGGTACTGCTTCTGCAGAACGATTTAAACCGCGGCGCATCGGAAATCATTTCCACTTATACGTACAAGATCGCCATGCAGTCCATGGTTCCGCAGTATTCCTACGCATCCGCAATCGGCATGTTTACTTCTGTTGTGAACATGGTGCTGCTGTTCATCGTGAACAAGGTTGCCAAGCTGGTGAGCGGAAGCTCCCTGTGGTGAGATCGGAGGGAAGGCTTTATGATGATGAAAAAAAGGAAAATGAGCATCGAGGAAAAGAGCTATACCGCCGGCGATCGGGTGATGCTGGGCATTTCGGCGCTCATTCTGCTGCTGTTCTTTCTCGCCATCGTCTATCCGCTGGTGTACGCCACGATATCTTCCTTCACTAAGGGCGTTCTGCCGCTGGATCTGATTCCGGATCGGTTTACGCTGGAGGGCTTTAAGGCGTGCTTCAATTATCCGCTGCTGTGGTCGGGCTTTGCGAATTCCGTTCTGTATACCTGCCTGGGCACGGCGATCGCGCTGGTGGTTACGATCTGCTGCGCGTATCCGCTTTCGATCAAACATCTGCCCGGCGCGGGCGTGATGCTGTTCATCTGCATGTTTACCATGTATTTTGACGGCGGCCTGATCCCCACGTTTTTGTGGATCAAGAATATGGGTCTGTACAACACGATGTGGGCGGTGATCCTGCCCAGCGCGCTTTCGATCTACAACATGCTGGTGATGCGTACCTATTTTTCGGACAGCATCCCGCACGATCTGAAGGAGGCGGCGGATCTGGACGGCGCAAACGAAATTACGTACCTTCTGCGCATCGTAATTCCGCTCTCCGGCCCCGTAATCGCGGTTATCGCGCTGTACTATGCATCGGCGCTGTGGAATTCCTATTTCAACGCGATGATGTACTTGCTGGATCTGGAAAAGATGCCGCTGGCAAACATCCTGCGCAATCTGCTGATTACTTCGCAGAACGCCGGTTCCAACGCTGCGACCGATTCCATGACGGCGGCCGCGATGGAAGAGCGGCAGGACGTAATGAAGTATTGCGTCATGGTGATCGCCACCGTTCCGATGATGATCGTATATCCGTTCATTCAGAAATTCTTCGTAAAGGGCGTTATGATCGGCGCCGTGAAGGGTTAACGCGTGATTTGGCGCTGTGCGCATGATGATAATCGTCGAAAGGAGGAAAAAACAGTTCTTATCATGCCGGACGCGCTTGTTTGACTTTTAGTTAGAATATCGAATTAATTGAGGAGGACATTCCATGAAGAGAATCTTTGCGCTTTTACTGGTTCTGTTTATTCTGCCGGTAGCCGCTTTCGCTGATGTCGCCGAGCCCGGCACGTTCCCCATCGTTGATGAGGAAATCACCCTGACCGTAATGGCATGCATCAACACCGCGTGCGATTCCTGGAAGAACAATACCACCATGCTGGAGTACGAAAAGCAGACCGGCATCAAGATCGAATGGATCGAGGTTGCGGACGCGGACATCGTTGAAACCATCCGCCGCAGCCTGATCGCGGGCGATTGCCCCGACGTCGTTCTCTGGTGGTTCCCGGACACCGCCATGGTGCAGAGCTTCGGCTCCAACGGCGATATCCTGCCCCTGAACGATCTGATCGAAAATTACACCGTGAACGCAAAGCAGCAGCTGATCGATAATCCGCATCTGAAGGATATCATCACCAGCGGCGATGGCAACATCTACACCCTGTGGAACGTACAGGATTCCCCGAACGAGACCGTATGGAACAAGCAGTTCCTGTTCCTGCCCTGGTTCGAACAGTATAAGGAAGCCACCGGCGTGGATCACTATCCGGAAACGCTGGATGAATATCGCGCGCTGCTGGAGTACTTCCGCGATCACGATATGAACGGCAACGGCGATACCACCGATGAAATCCCGCTGCTGGGCAACGCCGCGGCTGCCATCGAAGGCGGCAGCTCCATGGGCTACATCATGTCCGCGTTCCAGCTGTGGAATTGCCACGATTACTATCACATCACCGAGGATGGCGAGCTGGTATTCGAAGCGAACACGCAGGAATACCGCGATGGTCTGAGCTGGATCAACAAGCTGTATGAGGACGGCCTGTATTCCGAAGAGGACTTCATCCTGAATTTGACCGACTACCGCGCCACCACCAGCAAGGCGACCCCTGAAGAGATCATCGTGGGTCTGGCAGCCGCGCCCTTCTATATGCGTGCAGTTACCCAGTCCATCTATGAGCGCGCCTATGTTGATTTCGAGGCGATCCCGCCGCTGAAGAACGCTTACGATGAAAACGTTCGCGAAACCTATCAGCGCAGCGATGCTCTGTACTATCCTTCCTGCTTCATCTCCGCCAACTGCAAGAACCCCGAAGCCGCCATCGAATGGCTGGATTACTGGCTCGGTCAGGAAGGCACGATGAAGACCACCTGGTACGGCATCGAAGGCCGCGACTGGGAATACACCGATGAATTCAAGAGCCTGGTTGGCGAAACGCCCTCCATCCTCGTGAAGGCTTCTCTGGAAGGCTCCGGCAACACCGAAGTTCCGGCGCATACCGGCGTTCCGACCTACGTTACCCGCGCTCTGTTCGAACAGACCGCCGTGGATCCGAACTCCAATGGCCGTACCTATCCCGACTACCGCGCGCACATGAACTATGATGCGTACTGCGTAAAGGGCAACATTCCTGAGATCGTATGGTGCGCAGATGAAGACCTGCTGGCTGAGTATTCCGAGCTGAATACCACGATCGGCGAATATGTCCGCGCGAGCTATGCAAGCTTCATCCTCGGCAAGACCGATATCGATAACGATGCCGACTGGCAGGCCTATCTCGATGGTCTGGAGGATCTGGGTCTGACCCGCTATCTGGAAGTGCTGAACACCTACTACGGCCTGTAATTAATACAACAACACCCCCTTAAATGGCGCCCCCTGCCGATTCCGGCAGGGGGTGCTTCGATATTATGATGTAGAGAATCGGGAATGCGATTATTCGTAGCCCTTGCCTTCCTCTGATGATACGCAC
>CAKUKP010000055.1 GCA_934663625.1 uncultured Clostridia bacterium | reverse complement strand
GTCACCGTTTGATATATGCTGTTAGCGCAATGTCGATAAAGGAGCCGATACATATGAGTTTGCTGTACCATTATACCAATATTAACGGCCTTCTGGGAATATTACGCCCGCAGAGCAGAGATATCAAACTATGGTTTACAGATGTGAGATATCAAAACGACATCTCGGAGGGCAAGGAACTGACCAGAATTTATAAAAAAGTCTGCAAAACCATGAAAGCCAGGGGCGAGATCAGCGAAGAGGACTATAAGGAAATTGTGAGTATTAAATTTAATAATAAAAGACCTATTGCTTATACCCCTCACGATGTTACACGGTTATATTACAGTGAAACGGATGTGTATATATGTTGCTTTTGCCGAAACAGCGACTCTCTAAATATGTGGCGGTATTACACGAAGGACAATACGGGATGTGCGTTAGGTTTTATGGAGGGGAAGTTAGAGAGAAATACGAGGCGTGAGCAGTTTGAGCCTAATGATAATGCGCTTGGGAAACTCGAATTTTGGTCGGTTATATATGACGAGACTGAAAAAGAAGGCTTTATATACTCTGAGATACTAAACATATTAAAGAAAATTGCTGCAAGTCAAGACCCTAAGGCTGGTAATTTAAAAAGAGCAATTGAGTATGGACTTGGAAAATATAAATTTAGGTTTAAACACGAGTGCTTTTCTTCGGAAGAAGAAGTACGGGGCATTTATTATGTGCCACATAATGATGAAAAGCTACCGGAAGAAAAAAAGAATGTCATCAGATACCGATCACAGTACGGAATAATTGTCCCATATATTGAGATGAGCTTTCCAAGAGAGGCAATGAAAGAGGTACGTATCGCACCAAATGCTTCAGAAGATGCGGTGGCATCAATTAAGAATTACCTGAAAGCGAATGAACCCGGAACGCATGTCCAACAGTCAGAATTGCCGATACGCTTCTAAGAATAAAGATAATCAAAATCGGGATACGGAACATATGTGAGTATAATGAATTGCTTTTAAATTGATGAGTACGGTGAGAAATATAAAGAGCAACTGGATGAAATATGTGCGCGAATGAATAGACTTAGAAATGATCTGGCGCATGGAAATCTTGATTTAAAGTTTTGTCCTGAACACATAGGGGATTTGAAAGTGGTGGAGCAGCTCTTATATGCCATGAGATAAAAAGCGATTGGGGTTGAAGACTGTAGCATACAAAGCGCGATCAACACCATTTTCAGATGCAACCTGAGTTTGGAAGATTAGAGTAATTATGGGCATCAGCGAAACCGTAACGAAGCGGAGACAGGGATAAACGTCAGCGTTTGTCCTTCTCATCAAAATGAACGCATGAAGAAACATCGCTTTATTATTATGTTCACGGTAATAGCTGTGACAAATCAGCCGGAGGCAACTCATAACAGCCTGCAAGTGTAGCATGAGACTTGCGATGAGTAAGGTGCTCCGCTTGCGGGTGTACAGTTACTTTTTCGCTTGTGGAGATATTTTTATTTGCGCAGGTCGCAAGGCGCGGCTCTGAAAAACTAAAATAATTCAATCAGAGTATCGTTCTACAAAATATCGAACTTCACTTGCTTGGAAACATAAGAATGATACTTGAGTTGCGGTGTTCTCTTCTTAAGTTGTTGCCTTTATATACAGGAAACGCAAGAAAATGTCGAGCTGTGTCTTACGTTTTCTCTTTACTTTCAATCGGAATCATGATAATATTAAAAGAGAAGGAGGAATGCCATATGGTTGAAAAGGAACTCAAGGATTTGATCAGCCAGATACAGACACGAGGATGCGAAGAGCAGACCACAGAAGTAAAGGCCGCGCATGGCGGATGCCCTGAGAAACTCTATGATACGATATCGGCATTTTCCAATCAGAACAATGGCGGTACCTTCGTGTTCGGCTTGGATGAAAAAAGCGGATTTTCGAAGGTGGGCGTCTATGATGCCCAGGACCTTCAGAAGAAAGTCATGGAATACTGTGAGCAGATGACACCTGTCGTGCGACCTGTTTTTACGGTGTGCGATGAGGATGGCATGATCTTTGTCTCAGCGGAGATTCCACCTGTCGACATCGCTGAAAGACCCTGCTACAAAACAGCTAAAGGCAGATTGCAGGGTTCATATATCCGTGTTGGAGATGCGGATAAACCCATGACAGAATATGAGGTCTACAGCTATGAAGCATTCCGAAAAAAATACAGGGACGACATTCGTGCAGTTGAAGATGCGTCGTTTAAATCACTGGATATGTCCAAGGTGGATGAGTATCTTGCGTTGAAGCGCAGTGAGCGCCCTAATCTGGCCGTACTACCGAATGAACAGCAATATGAATTGGCTAGCATTACGCGGAACGGAAAAATTACGATGACGGCGTTACTTCTGTTTGGGCTGTATCCCCAGGCGTTTTATCCGCAATTGAGTATCATTGCAACCAGCGTTCCCGGGAATGAAATGGGCGCTTTGGATATTGCCGGCAACCGTTTTCTGGATTCAAAGCGCATTGAGGGAACTCTGCCGGATATGTTGGACGGGGCGATTGCCTTTGCGCGCACCAATATGCGAACGGCGACCAAAATAGACCCAAAGACAGGGAAAAGAATAGATGTGCCGCAATATCCAGTTATAGCGGTTCGTGAAGCGGTGCTGAATGCGCTTGTGCATCGAGATTACAGCTTCCATACGGAAGGAAAGCCGATTCAGCTTGTCATGTATTCAGATCGGATGGAGATCATAAATCCGGGCGGGCTATACGGACGTTTAACAGTGGATCAGCTTGGACAGGCACAGCCGGACACCCGAAATCCAGCGCTGGTTACGGCGATGGAGACGCTTGGAAAAACAGAGAATCGTTATTCAGGCATTCCGACAATTCGCTATGCGATGAAGGAAAGCTCCCTTCCGGCACCGCTGTTTATTGATACGCGTGGAACGTTCAAGGTCATTTTATACAACAATACTGAAGAACTTACCGTGCCACAGACAGCCGATAAACGGGAAGCGGATATTTCGGATGAAAAAGGGCTCCTAGAATTCTGCCGTACCCCTCGCAGCAGATCGGAGATTGTCGACTATCTTGCTATTGCATCCAAGCAATATGCTCTTCGACGTTATTTGGATCCGTTGGTGCACGCCGGTGCGATTCGCATGACAAAGCCGGATGCGCCGCGCAGCAAAGATCAGCAATATGTGACGGTTGAGTAAGGTTAATCTGAGGGCAAGCCGCAAGCAAAGTCGGAAACTTGTGGTGAGTGAAAGGCTTCGCTTGCGGGCTGCCTAGTTACAATAATCAGAGGAGTATCGGTTAATGGATGATATTACTTATTGGAAAGATCTGGCCTCGATGGCATGCCGGAGACTCATCGAACAGAATAATGAAATAGCCGCAGCTGTAATTAGAGATGGTACAATGGATGTGCGATTTGATAGTCATGATAGCTGGAATGGTGGCATCGACTATTGGACTATTGTGTTTATTCTGAAGTATAATGATTACATTGCTGTAGAAAGCCAGAAGCCGCAGATTGAAAAAGACTTGACCAGCATCCTTTCTTCTTTCCATAGCGATGAAACGGACAGAATAGCCAACGTAGTAATTGAATTGAAGATTGAACGGTATGTGGATTGGAATGCTGCGCTTCCCGATACAAAGGAAGGCACTATTCGTCTTATTAAAGATGAACGAGAGCTTCTTGAAGATATAGCTACTATGAAGCGTTCATTTTTGGAGGATGGGCTTGAGGAAAGCTTTCGCAAAAGGCATCGCAGAATTTGCGATATTGCTGAAAAAGCAGGGTTTGATTATCCGATAGTTTGTAATAGTCTGCCTGAATGGTGGCAACAAATGAAAGAGTTCCGTACTCATGCGGAAAGAAGATCGCGGATCGGTCAATTATTTCAGCCTATAATAGATATGCTGAATGATTCAGAGGATAAGGCTGCTGTTGATTTTCAAAAAGTTAGTTTGCAGTCAAACACTGTTCAGCAAGCTATTGCAGACGCGGAGCTTTTTATTCGCGAAAGGAAATATGAATCAGCAGTCGATCGTATCCATACGGCATTCCAAGGCTATCTTCGTCAGATACTGGGTAGGCATCGCGGCGGTCATTCTGACCGACCGGCGCGAACCAGCGCGGTAGCAACTGAATACAGGCTCAGCCTGTCGTTTCGCGGCGACCATAATCTACGGTCGCCGTCGAACCAACGCGGCAGCAGCTGGCAGCGGGCACTGCCCGCAATTTGGACATTCATGGAACAAAATGCAAAGAATATGGAAAAAAGTGGCGACAAGCCCATGAAATGCATTGACAAAACCTAGCACAAATACTATAATAGAATAAAAGTACTAGCGTGTATGCGATATGAATATCATTATGGATATGTAGCCGCAGACGCATCAAATGGAGGAGGGAAACGCCGTTGCACTTTATCAGAAAGCTGTTTCGGTGGATCAGTAACATCGCGGTAATTGCGATATTGATCTGCGCGATACTGCTTGTAGGCGTTCGCATTGTAGGGCTTACGCCGTATGCGGTGCTATCGGGTTCGATGGAGCCTACCTATCATGTGGGATCGCTGATTTACGTACAGAAAATCGATCCCGCGGAAATCACGGTGGGCATGCCGATCACATTCGTGGTGAACGAAGATTTGCTGATGGCGACGCACCGCGTGGTGGACATCAAGGAATTCACCACCTACGAAGAACCCGTGCTGGACGAAGCGGGCAATCCGGTTCTGGACGAGGACGGAAATCCGGTAACGGAAGAAAAGCCGCTGGATGAAACATCCTATTATTTCCAGACGAAGGGCGATGCGAACGAAGCGGTGGACGGAACGCCCGTCTACTACAAAAATGTTGTGGGTACACCGGTATTTACAATACCGTATCTGGGATATCTTGCGGGCTGGCTTCAAACGAAGCAGGGAATGATCATGGGCATTGCCATCGCGCTGGCGATCCTGCTGGCGACGTTCATTCCCGATATTCTCGGAAGCGATTCCAAAAAGAAGAAAAAGAAGGGCAAGCGCCGGCGTGCCGCGAAGAAAGCCGAAGGGCAAAAACAGGAGGGAGAAACAGAACATGAATAAGATGAAGAAGTTTGCGATGATCGCCGTTTGCGCGATGCTGCTGGTCTGCGTGACCATCGGCGCGACCGTTGCGTACCTGACCTCGAATGATAAGGTAGTCAACACCTTTACAGTGGGCAAGGTAGCCATCACGCTGGATGAAGCACCGGTAGAACCGGATGGCACGCTGAAAACCGGTCCGCGCGTAGATGCAAACGCATATCATCTGCTGCCCGGCAAGAGCTACCAGAAGGATCCTATCGTGCATGTGGATAAGAATAGTGAAGACTGCTATGTGTTCGTGAAGGTAGAAAACGGCATAGCGGCGCTTGAAGCCGATTCGACCGAAGCGCGCCCGAACATTGCTGCACAGATTGAAAGCAACGGCTGGACTGTGCTGGATGGCGTTACTAACGTTTATTATCAAGAGTACAAGAAGACGGATCCGGCGCCGACGAAGGATGTGGATCTGCCCGTATTTGCGATGTTTACGATCAGCGAAAATGCGGACGCTTCGGATGCATGGGCGAGTGTTAATGCGAATACCAAGGTTACCGTAACGGCTTACGCAATTCAGAAGGATGGCTTCGCTAACGTAGCCGCCGCATGGGCAGAGGTTAGCAAATAACAACCCGAATACACTCAGCGCGAACAGCGCTGTGCGTGAATAGATTCCGCTCCGGGAACGGGGCAGGAACCGGAAAGGAGAAGATAAGCATGAAAGAAGATATGAGGAGGACGAGCCGCGCGCGCCGCGCACAGCAGCGCAAGCGCCGCAATCGCCGAATCGCGCTCACGCTGTGCGTGATGTTCGTAGTTCTGGCAGCCTCCATCGGCGGCACGGTTGCATGGTTGACGGCCAAGACCGATACCATCACGAATACCTTCACGGCGGGCGATATCAATATTACCTTGACGGAAACCACTGGTTTCAGTTACAAGATGGTTCCGGGTAGCACGATCACGAAGGATCCTAAGGTTACCGTGAAAGCGGACAGCGAAGATTGCTATCTGTTCGTGAAGATCGAAGAATCTACAAATGCAAAGTTTAGCGATTTCATGACCTATGAAATTGATAATACTGTTTGGTCGCCGCTGACGGGTGTTTCTGGAGTGTACTATCGCACGGTTTTGGCAGCGAACACTGTTAAAGCCTTTGATGTTCTTAAGGGCAACAAGGTAACCGTTAAGGAAGGCGTGACCAAGGCACAGCTGAACGCACTGACCAAGGAAACTTATCCCACCCTGACCTTCACGGCTTACGCTGTGCAGAAGGCTAACGTGGATACTGTAGAAGCGGCATGGAATCTTGCGAAAGATCTGTAATCCGGTTTCATAACCACCACCAATCAATGAATAAGAGGGTTGAATCATGAATAAGAGAAGAATTCTTGCAATCGCAATGTCGCTGGTGATCGTCGCCATCATCGCGATCGGCGCGACCGTCGCGTATTTCACCGATGCCGACCAAGCAACCAACACCTTCACCACCGGCGGTGTGAAGATCAAGCTGATCGAGGAACAGAGCAATGAAGACCATACCGGATTCGTGCCTTACACGGGCGATAAGGTTTTGATGCCCATCGTTGGTTCCGCGCAGGGTGAACAGTATCCCAACGGCCAGCCTATGGCGAAGAACTATATCGATAAGGTTGTAACCATCAAGAACACCGGCAAATCCGCGGCGTGGATTCGCGCATACTATGCGGTTCCCTCTGCGCTGGACGATGGCTTTGGCGAGTCCTTCAATGCGGGCATGAACATCCTGCACGGCAACTTCGGCAATAAAAAGGTGAACGGTGAACTGTTTACCACCTATGAAAAAGAGTGGAAGTGGAAGAAGAACGGCAAGTGGCAGTATTTCGAGACCGTAATGGACGGCGTCAGCTACAATGTGTACTTTGCCGACTACTATCAGCCGGTTGCGCCCAAAGCAACGACTGAGCAGTTCATTTGCGGCGTCTATCTGGACAAAAATGTGGATATGAAGGACGGCAAATACATCGATCCGCGCCACCCCGATGCTGATCTCAGCATCCTTGAGGGCACGGTTAAGTATCCCGTATTCGCGGTCGCGGTACAGGCGGACGGTTTTGATTCTGCGGCAGCCGCCATGGACGCCGCGTTCGGCGCACACTACAATCCCTGGGGTACGCCTACCACCAACTGGCAGTAAGCTCGTCTGATGGCACTGCAACGGTCTGCCCCAATCGGGGCAGACCGCGCGGTGCGCTCAATAACAATCAAGAGTAAGAGGGTTGAATCATGAATAAGAGAAGAATTCTGGCAGCGGCAATGGCGCTTTGCATCGTAGCCATTATCGCAGTCGGCGCAACGCTGGCGTATCTGACTGATACCAAGAGCGCGAAGAATACCTTCACGGTCGGCAATGTACATATCGAACTGCTTGAATCCAGACTGCATCGTGAGAACGCGGGCGTGGCGAACGGCGCGACTTCCACCTCTGAACTGTGGTCTGATGTTGATAAGCTGGGCTCCGGAAATACCAGCCCCTACAAGGCGGGCGACACCTTCTACACCGATGCTCAGATCGAAGCTGATGCGGCTGAGTACGAGTGCGAAGATGTTAAGCTCAACCCCGGTCAGTCCTACCACAAGATGCCCTATGTCAAGAACACCGGCGTGAACGATGCTTACATCCGCATCCGCGTGATGATCCCCGCGAATCTGGATACGGCGATCCTGAACAGCAGCATGTATACGTCTACCGCTATGAATAACAAGGAATTCACCATGGCGTATGACAACAGCGGAACGGTTGATCGCAAGGGCGTTAAGTACAACGTCTACACTTTCACTCGCATTGCCCCCCTGAAGGCTGGCGAACTGACCTACTGGAACGTATGGGGCACCATCCACATGGATTCCACCGTCACCAACGAACAGCTCGAGGAGCTCTTCGGCGCGGGCAAGCCCTATGCTGACGGTACCTTCCCGGTACTGGTCGAAGCGGACGCCATTCAGGCGGATGGCTTTGCGGATGCAGCGGCAGCTTTCGCAAAATTCGACGCATAATCCCCAACAATTGGTCTGCCCCAATCGGGGCAGACCATACGGAGCGCTTATTAACAATTAATAGTAAGAGGTTTGAATCATGAATAAGAGAAGAATTCTCGCAGCGGCAATGGCGCTTTGCATCGTCGCCATTATCGCGATCGGCGCGACCGTCGCGTATTTCACCGACACCAAGTCGGCAACCAATACCTTCACCATGGGCGATGTGAAGATCAAGTTGGATGAAACCAACGTCAACGATCCCGATGGCGATCGCGTTACCAGCAATGCGTATAATGTATATCCCGGCGCGGAAGTCACGAAGGATCCCATCGTACATAACGTTGGCAAGAACGGCGCGTACATCCGTGCGACCGTGAACGTGAGCAACTGGGCAAATCTGTGCGCTGCCTACTATCCGGAACTTGACGCTCATTTGACGGATGGCGAAGCTTATTATCCGGCATTGAATAAGCTGGTTGGCGCTCTGGGCGAAGGCTGGTCTGTGGTTGGTGTAAAAGCGGGCGATGTGTTCACCATCGGTCGGTTCGATGCGAAGTTCGTTCTGAAGTATGAGGGCGTTCTGACGCCTGGCGCAGATACCACCCCGATGTTTGGAAAGGTTACCATTCCTGCAGGCATCGACAATATAAACAATACATCCTTCAGCGAGGTCAAGGTCGTCGCACAGGCAATGCAGGCGGACGGCTTTGATACTTGGGAAGCAGCTTTCGCAGCATTCGACGCGAAATAATTCCAACCCACTGGTCTGCCCCAATCGGGGCAGACCATGCGGAGGATGTAGAGGCTCGCTCCCTCAGTCGGCGTAACCCCTGCCTTCCTCTGATGAGGAAGGTGTCAGCGGCAACGCCGCTGACGGAAGGAGAGATAACGAACCTGCCGAATACAGAAGAAAGCGGGTTCTGTGAATGAGCTTCTCTCCCTCAGTCTGTGCTAACGCACAGCCAGCCCCCTCGTCAGAGGGGGCCAAGAGAACGGCGTAACCCTAGGCTCCACCTGATGGGGGAGCAGTCAAAACCGCAGGTTTTGACTGAGGGAGAGAACCCCTAAGCAGAACTGGCAAAGATGGGATAGAGATTTCTCTCCCTCAGTCGGCTTCGCCGACAGCTCCCTCGTCAGAGGGAGCCAAGAAGAATCCCTACCGCATCCCGACAACGAAAGGGGAACCCATGAAGCCATACAACAAGGCGAACATCCCCCTTGCGAAATCCCTGCGGAAGGACATGACCCCGTGGGAACGGAAGCTGTGGTATGAATTCCTGCGGCATTACCCCGTTCGCTTCCAAAGGCAAAAGGCCATTGGAAACTACATCGCGGATTTCTACTGTGCAAAGGCTGGGCTGATCGTCGAACTGGACGGCGGCGGGCATTATACGCCGGAGCAATCCGAAAAGGATGCAGCGCGTACCCGCGAATTGCAGGATATGAAGCTGGAGGTTCTGCGCATATGCAATCTGGATGTTGATCGAAATTTCAGCGGCGTATGCGAATGGATTGATGCGGCGGTTAAACGGGCGATGCAGGGATAAAGCCGAAGCATTGGGAGTTCTGCGGAACGAGCTTCTCTTCCTCAGTCTGTGCTAACGCACAGCCAGCCCCCTCGTCAGAGGGGGCCAAGAGAACGGCGTAACCCTGCCTTCCTCTGATGAGGAAGGTGTCAGCCGAAGGCTGACGGAAGGAGAGATACCGAACCTGCCGAATGCGAACCAAAGCGGGTTCTGAGGAACGAGTTTCTCTCCCTCAGTCACCTAACGGTGCCAGCTCCCTCGTCAGAGGGAGCCAAGAGAACGGCGTAACCCCTGCCTTCCTCTGACGAGGAAGGTGTCAGCCGAAGGCTGACGGAAGGAGAGATAACGAACCTTCCGAATTTGAACCGAAGCAAATCATGCGGAGCGCTTGGGCCCCACCCGAAGCCGAAGCGCCGCGCATGGTCTGCATCAGGCAGAACGCAATCCGCCGAAGGGAGTCTTGCATAGATGGATAATATGGAAAATCGCAGAAACGCAATCAGGAAAAGGATCGGGCTGATCGCCACAATTGTCTGCTGCATCGCCATACTGGCGAGCGGCACGGTGGCGTATTTCACCGCGCAGGAAACCGCGTACAACGTGATCACCACGGGCGCGCTATCGATGCGGCTGGTGGAGGAGGGCGCGGACGGCAAGCCGTTCCCGAAGGAGGGCATAACCGGCATCCTGCCCAACATGGAAGTCACAAAGAAGGTGTACATCGAAAACACCGGCGATGTGGATATGTATGTGCGTATCGCGCTGGATCAGAAGATCGAATCCCTGTCCGATCCGGCGGCGCAGCTGAATTTCGAGCACATTTCGCTGGACATCAACACCGCAGATTGGACGAAGCAGGGCGATTACTACTACTATAAGAAGGCGCTGAAGCCCGGACAGGCTACCGAGCCGCTGTTTACCACCGTTTCCTTCGATGCAAAGATGGGCAATGAATACATGAACGCGCGCGTGCGGATCGATGTGGACGCACAGGCGGTTCAGAGCAAGAACAATACGGACAGCCCGCTCACCGCGGCGGGATGGCCGAAGGCGTGAGGGAGGATTGAACCATGAAGAAAAGAATTACCGCCTTCGCACTGTGCCTGGCGCTGTTGACCATGATGGTCATGCCGGCGGGTCTGGCGGAGGATCCCACCCCCGCGCCGGTCGTGGAAACCCCCGCGCCCGCTGCGCAGACGGAAAAACCGACCGAGGTCGTAAAGCCCGTGGAACCGGCGGAGCCGAAGACGGCGGAGCCTGAAAAGCCCGCCGAACCGGTAAACGAACCGGCAGATGATCCGGCGAACGAACCGGCGAATGAACCGGCAAACGAACCCGAAGCCGACCCCACCAAGGAACCGGCGGTTGATCCCACGAAGGAACCGGCAGTTGACCCCACGCAGGAGCCGTCTGCCGATCCCACCGCGGAACCGACCGTAGAACCGACCGTGGAACCCACCGTCGAGCCCACCGCCGAACCCACGCAGGAACCGGCGGTCGAGCCGATCGCGCTGCAGCTTTCCAAATCTGCCACCTACGGCGTGGCAGATCAGAAATCCATCGCGGCGCAGGCGGTGATCAGCGGCGGCGTCGCTCCCTATGCCGTGCGCGCGTGCGTGCTGCTGGATGGCGATATCGTATATGAAGATAACGCGGCGCTGGGCGAAGCGGGCACGCTGGATGTATCCTATCTGCCCCATAAGTTCGGCAAGCATGATATCCGCGTGACCGTGATCGATGCGCAGGGCAATAAGGCGGAAAAGACCGTCACCATCCCCGTCGCGGTGATCGAGGAAGAAACCGAGCGCGATTGGCGCAAGAGCGTGTCCGGCGTGAAGCTGGGCAGCGATTGGCGCGAAAACATCATCGAAATCGCCAAGAGCCAGCTGGGCTATCATGAATCCGATCGCAATTTCGTGATCGATGATAATGGCAAGCTGCAGGGCTATACCCGCTATGGCCATTGGTATGGCAGCCGCTATGAAGATTGGTGCGCGATGTTCGTGGCGTTCGTGCTGAACTATGCGGATATCACCGAATACACCGTGCCCCGCAGCGGCAATTGCGAAAACTGGAAGAACCGCTTAAGCGGTCTGGGCGCATATGAAAAGCGCGATGATTATGTTCCGCAGACGGGCGATCTGATCTTCTTCGATTGGAAGGACAGCAAAACCAATAAGCGCGATGGCGTGGCGGATCATATCGGCATCGTATCGAGCGTATCCGGCGACACCGTATACACCATCGAAGGCAATTCCGGCCGCGCGGTATCCCGTCAGGAATATGCGCTGGATTCGAAGGATATCCTCGGCTATGGCAATCTGGCGGTGCTGATGGAGCGCGCGGGTCTGGAAACGGTGGAAGCCACCGAAACCGAAATCGAACCTGTGAACGCATGGACGGCGGGCGATCGCGTGAACCTGCGCAGCCGCACATCCGTGGGCGGCAACATCGTAACCGTGCTGGAAACCAAGGGCACGGAAATCACGATTCTGGCGAAGGCTGAACGCGAGGACGGCGAAATCTGGTATAAGGCGACCGACGGTGAAAACACCGGCTACGTCCGTTCCGATCTGGTGAAGTTCGCACAGCCGGAACAGCCCGCTGGCGATGAATCCGAACAGAGCGCCGATGAACAGCCCGCGCAGACCCTGCAGGGCGCGACCAATACCGATAACGTAAACGTGCGCGATGCCGCGTCCACCGGTGGTGCAGTGGTCACGAAGCTGGAAGCCGCGGGCACGCAGCTCACCATCCTCGCCGAAGAAACCGGCGCGGACGGCAATATCTGGTATAAAGTAGAAGTGGATGGCAAGACCGGCTATATCCGCTCCGATCTGGTGGAAGTGGCGGCGGCGATGCTGGCGGCGAGAGCCGTCATGCCGATCGACGAGGGAACCGGTGAAATTCCAGATACAACGGTGGAATATCCTTCCCCGAAGGATGGCAAAGTGAACGCAGGAATTGTAAAAGTGTATAGCGCGGCTTCTGAAACGTCGGAGGTTGTCCAAAAGCTTTACAGAAACACCGAGGTCTGGGTAAAATCAGAGCTTACCGACACAGAGGGCAGGAAATGGTACTTTGTTGCAGTGAAACAGCAGATCGGAAGTGAAAAGGTATCCGGCTATGTGCTCGCAGATACGATCGATCTGGAGCCGGAAGAACCCGTGCCGGAAACCCCCACTGTGAAAAACGATAAAGACGGCATAACGCTTTCCGTGACGGCGAGCGATGGCGCCATCTATCAGTGGCAGCGCAAGGTCGTCGATGCAGATGGCAAAGAAAGCTGGGAAAATGTAGAAGGCGCAATCGGCGCGCTGCTGAAGCTGCCGCTGAAAGCCGATGCCCTGCTGAGCGAATATCGCTGCGTAACCACCCGCGATAACGTGGAAACCGCCAGCGCCGCCATCCGCCCCGTGCGCGATGAAATGCTGGAATGGCTGAAGCAGGAAGGCCTGACCGAAGAAATGATCAAACGCGCGCTGAACGCAAAGAGCCTTGAATCCGTGGTGGTGGAAAACGGCAAGCTGATCTACGTGCGCGATGGCAAACCGTTTGCCGAACTTGATCCCGAAACCGGATACATTAGAGATGTCGAAACCAGGTTGATCGTGGCGATGCTGGACGCGAGCGGCAGCATCCTGCCCATCCTGCCGGAAGACGCACAATAAGCCCGGCGGCAACGGAATGAAGGAGTGATTGATGACATGAAACAGAATCGATCCAGATGGATTGCCTTGCTGCTGGCGCTGTGCCTGCTGGCGAGCGCGTTGCCGCTCATCGCCCTCGCGGAAGGCAGTATCCAGACCAAGGAAGATTACGAAGGTGCGGTAGAGCGCGTTCAGGAGGCGCTCACCGCCCCGGATAGACCGGTGCCTGTTGCGGAAGGGATAAAGCATGAACTTACCCGCACCTATCCGGTGAACGGCGTCGAGAGCAAGGCGAACGAAGGCGAAATCACCATGGGCGGCGCGAATGAATTCGATCTGCCCGTGGCGGGCACGCTGACCCTGACCGCGGCGGAAACCGCCGAAGCCTACCGCTGGCAGGTATATGTCGGCGGCGTATGGGCGAATATCGCGGGGGAAACCGGCAGTTCGATTACCCTCACCTGCGCCATGCTGCAAAACGCCCTTTCTAGTGATGATACGGCGTATGTGCGCTGCGTGCTGACCCGCGATGGCGCGGAACAGACCGCAACCGCCATCGTGCGCGTGGACAGAGCGTATAGCCTCCAACCCATAGGCGAGGGTGAAGAGAAGATTGCGGTAACCACCTATTATCAGGAAACGCCGGTCGGTCGCGCGAAGCGCTTGAACAGCGCCGCGGCACAGGCGAATCCGACTACCTATACCGTCATCATCAATTATAAGTTTGAAGATGGAAAGCAGGCTGCGCCTTCGTGGAGTGCTTCTTTCGCTACCGGCAGCACCTATACAGCGGCTATTACCAGCCCTGTAGTGGTCGGCTACGCGCCGGATCAGGCGGAGGTGCATGTAAATGCAACCGAGGCGGCTACCATTAATGTAATCTATAAGCCTGCTCTGGTAGAATTCACCGTAAAGCATTATCAGCAGAATGTATCCAACGATAATTATACGCTGGTGGAAACTGAGACGAAAGACGGCTATACCGAATCAGCGGTGGGTGAAAATCTTGCCAAGACCTATGACGGCTTATATGCCCTGCTCTATGATGGCACCACCAAGATTGCAGCGGATGGCAGCACTGTGGTTAAGATTTACTATGATCGCTACTACTATCTGATGAATTTCGATCTGGGCGGTGGCTATGGCGTAGAACCCATCTATGCCCGCTATGGCGCGCCCATTTCCATTGGTGTTGATCCCATCAAGCCCGGTTATACATTTAAGGGATGGGTTCCGTCGCTTCCTGCGTCTATGCCCGCGGAGAATACCAGTTATAAGGCGCAATGGGAAGCCGGTTTATCCGGGTTCGCAGTGGTATTCTGGTATGAAAACGCCAATGATGATGGCTACAGCGTTGCCGGAACCTATCAGCCTGCTGATGTGACGCCCGGAACGCAGAAATCGAGTGGCGATTATCAGAATCAGAACTTCACGGGTAGAGATGATGCTCATTTCACCTACAATGCGGAAAAAGCAGAAACTGTAACCGTTGAAGGCGATGGCTCTTCCGTACTGAATGTGTATTTCAAGAGAAATACATATACTCTGACGTTCAAGGGTGGAAAAACTGAAATCACCTGTGGCAAAGAAGAACATGAGCACACGCATGACGGATGGTATTATAAGGCGCTCGATGGCACTTATTATTATGGTGGATGCTATCCCGCTGGCTCATACAACGGAATTGGAACAGGGACTGGCGGTGCAAAGTCTCCAACGTGTGGGAAAAAAGAGCATACTCACAGTAATAGCTGCTACAAGACTTCCGATCTGACCATCACTGCAAAGTACGGTGCGGACATCCACGGCAATTTCCCGATCAAGGATGGGGATAAAACGATCTGGTGGACTGTGCCGTCTGGTTGCCAATCTTTCGTACCGGGCAATTATCTCGGCAGTATCGATACCATGCCGGGCGAGAACATTACGTTTACGAAGCATGCTACTGAATCTGGCGCAAAGATCTACTATTATGTCGAAACGCTGAATGGCACGGCAGGAGATATCACCTATAAAGGGAAAAACTACAAACGGTACAAGGTAATTGATCTCGAATATGACACAGGAACTAGTTTGACCTATGCCGAAGAATTCCATCCCATAACCGGTTTCACGCAGGGTGATTCCAATCCGACGATTCCGGTGGGCGGCAAAGTGAAGATGAAGCAGAACAACTACCTTTACTACACCCGCAACAGCTACAACCTGAAATTCTACAACTACAATGCGTATGTAGACGGTAAGGGTGGCAGCGTGCAGTTTGAAGCGCCGTTGAGAGGATATAACTTCACGCCGGATTACCCTGCTGAATTGGAAGCGAACGCATATGTGTTCGATGGATGGTATACCACGGCGGGCTGCTATCCAGGCACTGAAGTGGATTTTGAAACGATGACCATGCCGGCTTCCGATGTTGTTCTGTATGCCAGATGGACGGCCAAGACGCACACGGTCAAGACCTATCTGACGAAGGATGCGATGGATAAGGGCGAGGCTCCGCTGAATACGTGGGAACGCGTTCCCCATGGCACAAAGCTTCAAAACCTGTCTGACCCGGATAATGGTAACTATTCCTTCGTTGGCTGGTTTTATATCAGCGGAACGGGCGAAGAAAGGGCATATGATCCCGAAATACCGATCAATCGCGATCTGAACCTGTATGCAAAATGGAGTTCCAACAAACTGATGGAATACACCATTTACTATCAGCTGGCGAATGGTACGGAAATCGCGCCGCCCACCAAGGGCAGTGCATTGGCGGGAACCACCAGAACCTTTAATGCAAAGACCGGAACGCAGCTGAACGCAGGCTATCAGACCGGTTATTATCCGAGGGAAAGCAGCCATTCCATCACCATGGATATTGATGGCAATGAGGAGAACAAGAAGAACGAATTCATCTTCGTGTATGAACCCGCGCTGGAAGTTACCTATACGGTCAGGTATCTGGAAAAAGGTACAGAAAAAGAGCTTGCCGATACTAAGACTGTCACCACCAGCAAGGTGATCGTTACGGAAACCTTCGTTGCAATCACTGGTTATGCGCCGGATGCGTATCAGAAGCAGCTGGTGCTGTCGGTCGATGCGGGGAAGAATGTAATCACCTTCTGGTATGTGAAGGACGATGTTCATGCCCCGGTGCAGAAGATCCATTGGATTCAGAACATCGAAGGCGATGGCTATACCGAATACCAGAGCAGCACGGATCTGAACGGTGTGATTGGCAATGATTATTCTGAAACTCCGCTGGATATTCCGGGCTTCAAGTACAATGGAACGAATAGCAATTCCAATGGGACGCTGACGAAGGATGGTCTGGTGCTGAACCTGTACTATGATCGCATCGAATATCCCTTTGAGTTCCGCTTCCTTGAACAGGGTACGGATACGGTGCTTGCAGACCCGGTTACCGGAAACGCGCGCTATCAGGCGCAGGTGACGCAGACGGCAAAGACCATCCCCGGCTACACGCTGGTGAGCGCGGAAAATCAGGCGATCAACATCGCCATTGAAGACCCTGCGAATGTCGCCAGCAAGAACGTAAAGACCTTCTACTATACCGAACAGACGGTGGATATCAAGTACGAGGTGGTTGGCCCCACCGGCTGCGGCACGCTGGATAACTATCAGGAATCGCAGTTGAAGGTCACTACCGGTGAGGTCAAGGGTTCTACGCCTATAGTAGCGGATGGATATACGTTTGTTGGCTGGTATACGGATGAAGCTTGCAAGGTTCCTGTGAATTCGGATTGGGTTGACAACAACAACAGCAAGCTGACCCCCGACAAGACTGCGAAGATCGGTGGTACGGAAGAAGCCCCGATCATGGCATACGAAGGCGCAACCTACTATGCCAAGTTCGAAGCGGCTGTCGGCAGCCTGACCATCACCAAGCAAGGCTGCAATGAAGCGCTTGATGAGGATCAGAGTTTTGTGTTCGTGGTGACGAACCTGACTACCTTTGAAGCAGTAACTGTTACGATTAAGGGTAATAAAAGCGTAACAATCAATGATTTGCCCGCGGGTGAATACAAGGTATGGGAAGATAAGTATTGGAGTTGGCGCTATACGCCGGATGATACCAATGGACAAAAAACCGTAAAGGTTGAGGGTGGAAAGAATACGAAAGTTCCCTTCAACAACACCCGTACCAATGGCAAGTGGCTGGACGGCAACGCGTACAAGTCCAACAAATGGTCGAACTGAGCGGGAGGTGAGCGAGTATGAAGCATATGAAGCGTATGAAGAAGAAAAGCCTCCTGCTGGTTGCGGGAATTGTGCTGATGCTGACCATCGCCATCGGTGGAACCATCGCCTACATCGTGGCGGATACCCAGCCGGTCGTGAATACGTTCACGCCCGGCGGGGTGCCGATCGAAATAACGGAGAGTTTCAAAGATGGTGTGAAATCCGATGTGCGGGTTAAGAACAAAGGCAACGTGCCCGCCTACATCCGCGCGGAGATCATCGTCACGTGGAAGAATGCGAATGGAGATGTATACTGGAAAAAGCCGGAAAAGAATACGGATTATAGCTTGTCTCTGAATCTAGGCAGAGATAATGGAAAATGGTTTAATCAGTATGCGGATGAATTCTATTACTATAATGGTATTGTTGCAGCCGGAGATAGTACGAATCCGCTGATCAACAGCTGCACGAAGCTGACGGACGCTAACAAGCCCGATGGCTATGATCTGTCGGTAGAAATCATCGCGGAATCCATTCAGGCGGACGGCATGGGCGCAAGCGGCGCGGTTGATGCCTTCAACAAGGCGAAGACGTAAGGAGGCGCAGAAACATGAAGAGATTTGTGGTTGTACTGCTTGCGCTCCTGATGGCGCTCAGCAGCGTATCCGCTCTGGCGGCGGCTTCCGTAACCTGGGTGGGCGGCGCGGAAAAATTCGTTTTTCTGCCCGGCAGTGAATATTCCGATAGCGATCTGTTTGAGAATTTCAAGGGCGTGCTGCCCGGCGATGTGATTGAACAGAAGATCACGGTGCAGAACGATACCAAGAAGAAGGTTCGTATTTACATGCGCGCCGAGCCGGTCACGAAGGCGGATGCGGATTTCCTCAGTCAGCTTCACCTGACCGTGAAAGCCGCGGACAAGACGATTTTCGATGCACCGGCGGATCAGCAGGATGGGCTTACCAAGAATAAGCTGCTCGGCACGTTCAAAAAGAACGGCAAGACGGAGCTGACGGTAACGCTCACCGTGCCCATCGAACTGGGCAACGAATACATGAATCGTCAGGGCACCGTGCCGTGGACGTTCCTCGTCGAGGAAGTCACGGACGACGGTACGCCGGAAACGGGCGATTGGTTCCGGATCGGCGCGTGGGCGGCGGCGGCCGTCGTGCTGGCGGGTCTGATCATCGTGCTGATCGTGCGCAGGCGCAAGGAAGAAGCATGAAGAAACGAAGCAAAAAAACGGTAACGGCGATTGTCATTCTGGCAATCGCCCTTGCCATTGTTGTGGGCGTGATCATCTGGCGGCAGGTGGAATACGCCCGAAGCGCAGCGTATTATGGCGGTCTGCGCGGGTGATTGCATGAAAAAATGGGGAATCTGGCTGCTGATGATCTGCCTGTTGTGCGGCTTCGCCGCGGCGGAATCGGATGATGAAGCCGCGCGCGCGCAGCGGCATGAATGGGTGGAGTGCATGCTTCGCGCCGCTACGGGCGCGGTCTATGCCGATGAAAGCGCGCTCCGCGCGGATATGACGGATGTGGAAATCGAACAGCGGCGCGCCGATCTGGCGGCGTATCGCGCGGATACGGAAATCTGGCTGCTGGCGGCGTTTAACGCATCCGCGGAGGATGTGGACGTCAGCGCCGCATGGGCGCGGTTTCAGGAAAATGAATATGGGCGCGCGTGGCTGGATGTGCTGCGCGGTCTGGGCGCGGAAACCGCTGAAGATGGGCTGCGCGCCGCGCGCGAAATCTGCGCAGAATGGCTCGCCGAGATCGATGCGGCGCGGCTCACCGAAATCAACGCCGATTATGCGTGCTGGATTTATGCGCCGGATTCGCCGATCGATTATCCGATCGTACACGGCGCGGATAATGAAACCTATCTGCACCGCATGTTCGATGGCACGCGCAATGCCGCGGGCACGCTGTTCATCGATTGCCGCAATCTGCCCGATTTTCAGGATCCCAATACGCTGATTTATGGCCACCATATGCGCAATGATTCCATGTTCGGCACGCTGGATCATTATGCGCAGGCGGGCTATTATGATGCGCATCCGTGGCTTTTGCTGATCGAGCCGGAACAGGTGGTGCTGCTGGATGTGATCGCGGGCTATACCACGTCCGATAAGGATCATTGCTATGATATCGCCATCAGCGATGAGGATGATAAGCGCGCGTTCGTCGATCAGGCGATCGCAAAATCCGATTTCATCAGCAGTGCAAAATTGCAGGAGGGCGATTCGCTCGTAACCCTCTCCACCTGCGCCTACGCCTTCGAACACGCCCGCTATATCGTAATCTGCAAACGCAGTGCGTTTGATCCCAGTAACTGCCGTGCTGTAAATGACGAACTCTTGCCTCCATAAATTCGAGAGGCAAGAGTTCTGTGTTTCTGTCCTGTTCAAGCTTAGTTCTAATTCACGTTTTGAAATCCATAGATTCAAGGCATCAAAACTTACGTAGCTCTCTTGGCTCTACCTGATGGGGGAGCTGGCATCGCGTAGCGATGACTGCCCGTTCTTCCGCTTCGACAGCGGCCACCAATTCCTCGCGGGTCACATCATACATTTCCCTCTCCCTTCTGCTGATCCCAGCGTCCTGTCAACCACTAACGGGGCTGGTCCCCTGGTCGGGGGGACGATGGGTATATTATAATCGAACATGTGTTCTATTGCAACAGAAATATCGCTTACAGGGAGAATTTAAAGTTATCTTCGATATATTACAATAATATTACGCAGCTGCAATATAAGTTCTGTTGAAGAAAAGAAAGCTGAGGAGCATTGCACA
>CAKUKP010000054.1 GCA_934663625.1 uncultured Clostridia bacterium | reverse complement strand
AATTCCAGCTGGAATCCATGCCCACCTTGTCCTTCAGGTGGCAGAAGTTCAGATCGTTTACGCACTTGGGCAGATCCGTGCTGGGGTCATCCTTGCCCCAGAATACGATATTCGCGGTATCATAGTTTACGCCGATCAGCGGGCTGCCGACGGCCTTGACCAGACGATCCACCGCCGCGCCGGTGCCGTAATTTGCGCCGTGCGTTTCAATGCCCAGCTTCAGTCCCAGCGCTTCCAGATCCGGAACGATGCTCTTCAGATTGGCGATCAGCTTTTCTTCGGTGTTATCATCGCCCTCGGTGCCGAAATGCGCTTCGCCGGTGGAGGAAATGATCCATTTGCAGCCCAGTTCTTTGGCAAGACGCATATTGTTGCGGAAGTCCTCCAGACGGGATGCGTCGGAAAGATCGCAGTGGCCGCTCATCGCGATGCAGGTAAGACCCAGCTCCTGCAGCTTCGCCTTTACGTGCGCCTTCTTTTCTTCCGACCATTCGGGCATGATGTGCTCGGTCCAGTTGCGAACGGTGGCGATTTCCACATATTTGAAGCCTGCCGCCGCAACGCCCTCCAGCGCCTGATCCGTGGTAAAGCCGTGATAGGTGTTCGTGTTGATTGCAAAGATTCTATCCATCGTTATATCCTCCTGATTGATCAAACTGATGCACCCATGCATATACTGTATATTAACACGATTCGATGTACGGTGTCAATAGAAAACGTTTTTAACCGCCGAATTATTGGCGCGTTAACATAAAAATTGAACTAAAACGCGCAGACGAAATGTCATAATGTCCGTCCTTGTTTTCACATTCGGGAAAATGCAAAACGGGCGATTTTGGTGTGGACAAAGCGTTTGAAATCATGTACAATAGGTACATACGGGGCGGCGCGGCCGTCCATGGAAGGAATAATTACAGATATATGCTGATGCATGTCAGCCGAAAGGAAGGATTGAAGAATGTTTAAAGTAGCGGTAGTCGGTATGGGCTATATTGCGCAGAACCATCTGGGCGCGCTGAAGGCGATGGACGATGTACAGATCTGCGCGCTGGTCAGCCGCAGCGAAGAAAAGGGGAAAAAGGCCGCGGCAGAATACGGCGGAAAATGGTATGCCACGATGGAAGAAGCCATCGCGGCGGAAAAGCCGGATATCGTGGATATCTGTCTGCCCACCTATCTGCACGAGGAATACGTGGTCAAGGCGGCGAACGCCGGATGCCATGTGCTGTGCGAAAAGCCGATCACGTTTGAACTGGATTCCATGGATCGCATGATCGCCGCCTGCGAAGCAAATCACGTTCGCTTCATGGTGGCGCAGGTCGCCCGCTGGTGGCCGGAATTCATCACCATCAAGGATTACATCCAGCAGGGCAAGCTGGGCGATATGCACATGATCTATGAAAAGCGCATGTGCCAGCATCCCACCTGGAGCAACTGGCATCGCGACCCCGCGAAGAGCGGCGGCGGCCTGTACGATCTGAACGTACATGATATCGATTACCTCTACAGCGTGTTCGGAATGCCGAAGCGCGTGTACGCCATCGGCTGGAAGAGCCCCTCCGGCTGCTGGAACCATGTCAGCAGCAGTCTGGAATGGGCAAACGGCGTAAAGGCCGTGTGCGAAACCTCGCTGGAAATGACCGGCAACTTCCCGTTCTCCATTGAATTCCGCGCGACGGGCGATAAGGGCACCATCGATTATGCGCTGACCGCCGGCGTGAACATCAACGATGGCGAAATGGGCAGCAATCTGAAGTGGTATCCCGCGGGCGATGAGAAGGTATATCCGATCGACGCGGAACAGATCGATATGTTCGCGGGCGAAATTCGCGAATTCCTGGATGCGATCAAGGAAAACCGTCCCGCCGCGGTCACGCCACAGGATTCCCGCAACGTGCTCGAAATCGTGCTGGCGATCAAGCGTTCCCTCGAAACCGGCATCGTCGTGGAACTGTAATTCTATAAATAAGATTCTTTCCGGCGATCGAAGAGAGCGCCGGTTTTTCATGCCGCCGTGAAGGCAAAAATGCGCTGCGCACCGGATTCGGTTGATTTTACCGGCAGTATGAATTATAATGATTTTATAAACAGAATCCAACGACGGGGGATGCGAATATGCTGAAGGATGGAAAAATCTGGGCGGCGCGATCGGAACGCGATCTTATGCTGCTGCCGAATATGGCGAATCGACACGGGCTGATCGCGGGCGCGACCGGAACGGGCAAAACGATTACGATGAAGGTACTGGCGGAATCCTTTTCCGCGCTGGGCGTGCCCGTTTTTCTGGCGGATGTAAAGGGCGATCTGTCCGGCATGTGCGTGCAGGGCGCGCGGAGCGAATCCGTAGACCGCCGTGCGAGCGCACTGGGCATGGATGCGTTTGAAATGAAGGCGTTTCCCACGCGGTTCTGGGATGTGTTCGGCGAACGCGGCGTGCCCGCGCGCATCACCGTATCGGATATCGGCCCTGTGCTGCTGGCGAGGCTTTTGAAGCTTACCGATGTGCAGGCGGGCGTTTTGAATATCGCCTTCCGCGCGGCGGACGATCAGGGGCTTTTGCTTCTGGATCTGAAGGATCTGCGCGCGATGCTTGCCTATGTTTCGGACAACCGCCAGGAATACACCGCGCTGTACGGCAACGTTTCTACCGCGTCCGTCGGCGCGATCCAGCGCGCCCTGCTTACATTTGAAGAAGAGGACGGACAGATGCTGTTCGGCGAACCTGCGCTGGATATTCGGGATTGGATGCGCACCGATATCGACGGTCGAGGCTACATCAATATCCTGAACGCGGCGCGGCTGATTCGCAACCCCACGACCTATTCCACCTTTCTTCTGTGGATGCTGACCGAGCTTTTCGAGCGCCTTCCCGAAGTGGGCGATCCGGAAAAGCCGCGGCTGGTGTTCTTCTTCGATGAAGCGCATTTGCTGTTTGACGATGCGCCGAAAGCGCTGGTGCAGAAGATTGCGCAGGTGGTTCGGCTGATTCGATCGAAGGGCGTCGGCGTGTATTTCGTCACGCAGTGCCCGTCGGATATTCCGGACGATGTGCTTTCACAGCTTTCCAACCGAATTCAGCATGCACTGCGCGCCTACACGCCCGCGGAGCAGAAATCCATTCGGGCGACCGCGCATGCGTTCCGCGCAAATCCCGCGTTCGATACGGAAAAGGCGCTGATGGAGCTGGGCGTGGGCGAAGCGCTGGTCAGTTTTCTGGATGCGCAGGGCGTTCCCGAAATCGTGGAGCGCGCGCTGATTCTGCCGCCGCAGAGCCGGATGGGCGCGGCGGAGGACGAAACCGTGCAGCGGATTATCCGCACGGATGAATTCGATATCAAGTATCGCAAAGCGGTGGATCGCGAATCCGCGTATGAAATCCTGACGCGCGCCGCCGAAGCGCTTGCGCGGCAGGAGGATGCGGAGGAAGCGCCCGCAAACAGCGCCAAATCCGATCGCGAACGTTTGATGGAAAAATCCGCCGCATCCGGAAAAAAGCGCGGGCAGGGAATCGGCGTGTTCGAACGCGCCGCGACCAACGCGGCAAGCTCCGTCGCGCGCTCCGTCAGTACAAATCTGGTCAATTCCGTGCTGGGCGGCAGGCGCGCCTCCGCCGGAACCATCGCAAAGCGCGCCGCGACCAACGCGCTGTCCTCCGTGATGCGATCGGGTTCCACATCGCTGATCCGCGGGCTTTTCGGCAATAAAAAGTAGGGGAATGGGATTATGAAGGATTTGCTGGATCTGTTCTGGGCATTTTTCAAGATCGGTATCTGCACCTTTGGCGGCGGCTATGCCATGCTGCCGATGCTGGAGCGTGAAATTGTAAACCATCATAAATGGTGCACCACCGATGATATTCTGGATTATTTCGCCATCGGCCAATGCACCCCCGGCGTCATCGCCGTGAACACCGCCACGTTCGTGGGCTATCGCCTGAAGGGCGTGCTGGGCGGCATCATCGCCACGCTGGGCGTGATATTTCCCTCCATCGTAATCATTACCGTGATCGCCGCGGTGCTGAGTAATTTCATGGAATATGAAATCGTGCTGCACGCCTTTGCAGGCATCCGCATCGCCGTATGCGCGATGATCGCAGGTACGATCGTCAAGCTCGCAAAAAAGAGTGCCACGAAATGGTGGCAGGGGCTGCTGGCGGTGCTGGGCTTCGTGGTCGCGGCGTTTTTCAATGTCAATACGATCATCATCGTGGTTGCGACCATCGCGGGCGCGGTGCTGTGCTTCTTCCTGATGGAGCGAAAGCCCATGGATCGAAAGGGGGACGGTGAAAAATGATCATCCTCGAAATGTGCTGGCGCTTTTTCTTAACGGGTCTGTTCGCGGTGGGCGGCGGACTTGCGACGCTGCCGTTCCTGACGGAAATGTCGATCGCGCACCCCGAATGGTTCACGCAGGAAATGCTGGTGAACATGGTGGCGGTTTCCGAATCCACGCCCGGCCCAATCGGCGTAAACATGGCGACCTACGTCGGCTACACCGTGGCGGGCATTCCGGGTGCGATTCTGGCGACGCTTTCGCTGGTGCTGCCATCGATCATCGTGATTCTGATCATCGCGCGCGTATTGCAAACCTACCGCGATAGTCCGCTGGTCAATTCGGTGTTCGGAAAGCTGCGCCCCGTGGTTACGGGCCTGATCGCGGCGGCGGCATATGGGCTTTTGAAGCTGGTGCTGGGCTTCGGCAGTGAAGGCGCGGTGTTTTCCTGGCTGAATCTGGGTATTCTGGTGGGCATCTTCATCCTCACCCAGATCAAGCCGGTCAATAAACTTCACCCGATTCTGTTTATCCTGCTGGGCGCTGTGCTGGGAATCGTATTGCAGCTGAATTAGACGGATAAGGTTATAGACGAAAGCAGGGGACTGCCTCGTTTTTGAGGCAGCCCCCTTTTTCGGCATATGTCAGATGACCTTACTTTCCGCTGTTCCGGATGGTATCAATGAATACCGCCGCGATCAGAATGCAGCCCTTGAAGATCATTTGGAAGTAGGAATCGATACCAAGAAGTCCCATGCCGTTTGCGAGAACGGACATCAGGAGAACGCCGAGCATGGTATTAATTACCTTGCCGCGGCCGCCAGCCAGGCTTGTACCGCCGATAACGACGGCGGCCATGACGTCCATTTCAGCGCCGGTTCCCGCATTATTCAGTGCCAGACCGCTTTGCGCGGTATAGACGACGCCTGCAATACCGCAGCAAATTCCGGAGAAAACGAACGCCAGAAATTTGGTGAGATCGATATTGATACCGGCAAGGTGCGCAGCCTGCGGGCTGGAACCGGTAGAATACAGATTGCGGCCAAACTGCGTGTATTTGCACAGGAACCATGTGATCACGATCACGACGATCATGATGTAGAACATAATCGGCATTCCGAGAAGCTTGCCATAGCCGATGGAACGAATCATCGGATCCTTCACAGTGATGTAAGTTCCGTTGGTGGTAAGGAAGGAAATGCCGCGGTAGATCAACTGCGTACCGAGCGTTGCGATCATGGGAACGATCTGCATTTTGGTTACGATGAAACCATTCAGCGCGCCGCCGATGATGCCAACGAGGATTGCAACGATCCAAAGCACGATTCCACCGGCGCCGCGCTGATAGGCCAGCGCCAAAAACATGCCGCAGCACGCCATGAGCGGCATTTGCGAAAGATCGATACAACCTGTTAGCATTACGGCGGTAAGTCCGCAGGCCATGATGCCTGTGTAAGAGGAATACACCGCCAGATTCTTCGCGTTTGCAAAGGTGAAGAAGTAGGGGGTCAAGCAGGTCCAAAGAATGCAGAGCGCGACAAGCGCGAAAAGCACGCTGCCAACATTGCTGTTCACAAAGAATTTCTTGATTTTTGAACCGTTCATGTTCTTATTCTCCTATTGCTTTCTTAATTACGTTCTCCTGAGTAAGTTCCGCGCGAGCGATTTCACCGGTGACCTTGCCTTCGTGGAAAACGAAAACACGATCGGAGATTGCGAGCAATTCCGGCATATCGCTTGTGATAAAAATAATGCTGGCTCCGTTCCGGCACATTTCTTCCATCAGTGCGTAGATTTCGGCTTTCGCGCCGACGTCGATTCCCTTCGTGGGTTCGTTCATGAGGAATACGGAGGGATTGTTTTCAAGCCATCTGGCGATGATGAGCTTCTGCTGATTACCGCCGGACAGACTCAGCGCGAGCGTTTCCTGCGAAGGTGTTTTGATCCGCATGCGCTGTATCCATTTTTCAACGACGTCCTTTTCCTTCTTCAAATCCAGCAGGAGCCCCTTTTTCATTTTTCCGAGCGTAACGCAGGAAATGTTCGAACGGACGGTTTGATTCAGCATGATGCCTTCCGTTTTCCGCTCCGCTGGAGCAAAGGCGATCTTCTGTACGATTGCGTCATGTGGCTTCTTTACCGCAATCCGCTGGCCGTTCATGCGAATTTCGCCCTTTTTACAGGCGGTCTTGCCAAATATGCATTCCAGAGCGAGATCACAGCCGCAGCCCATCAGACCGTAAAAACCGACAATTTCGCCCTTTCGAACGTTAAAGGATACATCCTTCAGAAAATCGGTGCATAGACCCTCCGCCTCCAGAATGACGTTTCCGATCTTGCGCTCGGATATGGGGTACATGTCCTTCAATTCGCGTCCAACCATTGCGGTAATGACCTTTTCGCGGTTCGTATCTGCAATGCCCATGGTCGTAACCAGGCAGCCGTCGCGCAGCACCGAAACGCGATCCGCGATGCGAAAGATTTCATCCATTTTATGGGTAATGTAGATGATGCCGCAGCCCTTTGCCTTCAGATCGTTAATCAGCGCGAAAAGGCGCTCAATTTCATCGTTGTTCAATGCCGATGTAGGCTCATCCAGCACCAGAAGCTTTAAATTGCGGACGTAAGCGCGCGCGATTTCCAACAGCTGTTTTTCCGCGGCAGAGAGATGGCCAACCTCTTCCTTGGGCGAATAGCCATCCAATCCAACGATTTTCTGTACTTCAAGACTGCGCTGATACATGTTCTTATAATCGATCAGCTTTGCACCCGTTTTCGGTTGGCTGCCGATAAAGATATTTTCTGCGATCGACATGGTGGGCATGTAGGTAAGCTCCTGATAGATAACGGAAATACCGCTGTTTACAGAAAGCTTCGGCGTCATGTGCTCAATTGTGTGACCATCGTATTCGATCGTGCCGCAATCCTTTTTATAAGCGCCGGAGATGATTTTCATCAGGGTTGATTTTCCTGCGCCATTTTCGCCTACGAGCGCATGTACTTCGCCCCTGCGAACCTCCAGATGCACATTATCCAGAGCCTTTACACCGGGAAACTGTTTGGAAATTCCGTCCAGCTTCAACAGAGTATCCTGTTGCAAACGACTCGTCTCCTTTCTCAATGCATGTAAGCTTTCATTTAAAATCATAGCGGAATACGCAATGTATTCCGCTATGTGCGTTATGCCTGCATAGCGCAAGCGATATAATAGACAAACCGATTAATCAATTAGTTGAAGGTTTTCTCCATCAGATCCGGCCAGTATTCTTCCCAGTTGCTCAGACCGGCAACGGATACGGGCGCCCAGTTTGCATAGTTTTCAGCGGTGCCCGCGAGAATCTGTTCCGCCAGATCCAGAATGGTGCCGCCATAGGAAGCAGTATCAAGGAAGATGGATCCGCGCCAGGGCGCCTTCATGTTGCCTTCCTTGATTGCGGTCTGCCAATATTCAAGCGCAGCATCAATGCAGTCGGAACCAACGGCCATGGTGGTATCGCCGCGGTCTGCCGCTTCAACCGCAGAAACAGCGGCGTTGCACATATCGTCGGTCTGGCAGAAGATAGCAACCTTCTGACCGGGGTGAGAGGTCAGCGCGTCCATGACCTTCTGGTATGCGCCTGCGGAATCGCCGGCGACAACGTCCAGATTGACAACTTCAACGTTGGACATATCGATGTGTTCGCCCATTGCGGGGAGCGCCGAGGTAAGACGGAGCGTAATTTCAGCGCCGGTGGAGAAGGTGCCTACCAGGAATACGGAATCCACCTTTCCCTCCCATTCATCCGCGATCAGGCTGCCGACATAATTGCCGGTCGCATTGCCCATATCTTCGTTGGAAGCGCCGAAGGTGTAATAATCGCCATCGAAGGAAGTGAACAGCGCGATATAAGGAATCTTATCTTCTGCGGCCTGCTCGATGTAGGGAGCGATGACGTCGGCAAAAGCGTTGCCGTCAATGATTACATCAACGCCCTGCGCCTTAAACTGGTCATAGGCAGCGCGCATTTCAGCAGAATCGCCATCGGTGAATTTCGCGATCAATTCATAGCCGCGTTCTTCGCAATAGGATTTCAAAGATTCATACAGCGCGTTAAAAAACGCCTGATCAATGCCGAGCCCATAATAACCAACCTTCATGCCTTCGGCGAGCGCGCCCGTCAAGGCAAATACCATTGTCAGACAAAGAATGATCGAAACGATTTTTTTCATGTGTAGTACCTCCTCTATTTTTTGCTTTCGCATATGTATTATAGCATTAAGATATTATATAATCAATACTAAAAATAATATTTTCGTGTACTATTTGAACTTCCGGTATATTGTGTGATATAATGAACGAAGCTAAAGAAAGGAGCTGTTTTGATATGATTACTGAAAAGATTGTTGTATATGAAAAGACGGGCGCTTTTATTGAAACATATCTGCTATCCAATTCATTGCAATCGCAGATCGGTCGTAAACGCCCGGTGATGATCGTATGTCCCGGCGGGGCATATCTGCGCACCAGCGATCAGGAGGCCGAACAGGTGGCGCTGCACTACAATACGAAGGGCATGCATTCGGTCGTTCTGCGCTATTCCTGCGGCGATGCAGCGTGTATGCCCAACCCCGTGGTGGAGCTTGCAAAAACGATTCAGCTGCTGCGAAAGAATGCGGAAGAATGGTTTATCGATCCAAACCGTATTGCTGCCGTGGGCTTTTCCGCCGGCGGACACCTGATTACGATGCTCAGTACCAAGCTTGATCAGATTGCGGAAATCATCGGAGACGAACCCGAAAAAATCGCGCTGAATGCCGCCGTCCTGGGTTATCCGGCGACAATCATGGATGAAAAGCGCGACACTATTCCTCCGGCGCCGATCGGCGATTACCTGATCAAACCCCTTGATCCTGAACATCCTGAAGATTGCGTGGATCCTCTGTTCAAAAATGCCGTGAACATCATCGACGGACAACCGTGCATGGATTTTTCCGCGGCAATGTATATGGCTGTTTTTGGAACCAGACAGCCCACAAAAGAACAGCTGTACGATCTGACCACCGTGCATTTTGTAAATGAAAAGGTTCCGCCGACGTTTGTATGGACGACGCACAACGATGACACCGTACCGGCTTCCAATTCGATTGAATATGTGCGTGCAATGTGGAATCATGGCGTTCCCTGTGAATTCCATATGTTTGCGGATGGAAGGCATGGACTTTCATTGGCGGACGATACGGTTTGTTGCAACAAATCCATGATCAATCCTGAGGTTGCCGTGTGGTTTGAATTGAGCGTTACGTGGCTCAAAAAGACCGGAATTATAACCGAACTGGAGTATTGATGATTTTACTGTTGAAGGTATGATCTGAAAACGGACGACGGTGATAACAGCCAAATACAAATGAAAGGATCTGCGTACAGATCAATCGAGATGTACGCAGATCCTGTATTTTATTTCCGAAGATAGATGCGCCGGACGGGCGGTTTCGGTTCCGCATTTTTCGGCTGCGCTTCGGGTGCGGCGCTCGGTTTCGTTTTATCCGCTGCCGCCGCATCGCCTGATGCTTGCGCATCCGGTGCGGGAACGTCATTCGCTTCTGCCGCGCTCGGCGCGGGCGCGGCGGGGGAGGCATCGTCAAAGCCCTCGCGATGCATTCCCGCGGCTTCCTTCATCATTTCGATTTCGCGCGCGCGCATGGTTTCGCCGTTGAAAATATCGTACAGCGCGGGCACCACGAACAGCGTCATCAGCGTGGCGTAGGTCAGGCCGCCGATGGTTACGATCGCCATGGGCTGCATCATTTCCGCGCCCATGCCCGTGCCCAGCGCCATCGTGGACATGCCGAGAATCGTGGTCAGCGCCGTCATCAGAATCGGACGCAGGCGCACGCGGCCGGTTTCAATCAGCGCGTCGCGCTTGGACATGCCCGCAATGCGCATCTGGTTTACCGAATCGATAAACACGATGCCGTTGTTGACCACCACGCCGGACAGCACCAGGAAGCCCACCATCGCGATGATGGAAAGATCCATCTTCGTGATGATCAGCATCAGAAGTCCGCCCGTAAATGCCAGCGGAATCGTAAACAGAACGATCAGCGGCGATTTGAACGACTGGAACTGCGCCACCATGATCAGGAAGATGAACAGCACCGCCACCGCCAGCATCGTGCCCAGATCGCCCATGTATCCCATCACGGTTTCATTTTCGCCGGAGATTTTCACGGTGCATTCGCCGTGCGGCGTATAGCCATCCAGTTTCTCCTCCAGATCACGCTGCACGAGGTTCGCGCTGTAGCCGTCGGCGATCGAGAAGGTTACGCTCGTCTTGCGCTTCTGATCCTCGCGACTGATGGAAGAAAAGCTTTCGCCGTAGCCGATGGATGCGATATCGCCGATGCGCACATAATGCGTCTTATCCGTGCCCGCTACTTCGATTTCCATATCCGCGATATCGTCGGGCGAAATGCCGATATTGCGATCCTCCTGCACGTACAGCGTGTAATTGCGGCCGTCCAGCTCCGCCTCGGTCAGTTTCACCTTGCCGTACAGGCGCGTTGCAATGTACTGGTACACCTGCGCCACGGTCAGCGATTCATCGCGCGCCAGTTCCTTATCCACGGTTACGATCAGCTTTTGCTCGGTGGTGCCGGAGCCATCGTCGATATCCTTCGCGCCTGCGACGCCGCGGCAGATTTCCGCGATTTCCAGTGCGGTTGCGCGCATATCGTCCATATCCGTGCCGATTACGTCAATGGAAATGCCGCTGCCGATCATCATGGACATATCCATCGTGCTGGCTTGTACGTTTAGAACTACGCTTTCGCCGTCCGCCAGATCGCTGCATGCCGCGCTGATTTCGGTTGCGATTTCGGTGTTCTTGCGTCCGGAATCGGGATCGACCAGCATGTAATAGGAATAGCTTCCGCCGCCGCCCGCGCTGGACAGCATGGAGATCGATGCGCCGGAGGTCAGCGCCACGTCCGTCACGCCGTCTACCGCCATCATGCGATCCATGACGCCGAGCGCGATTTCCTTCTGCTGATCCTCGGTGATGGAATCATCGGCAAATTTGATACTCGCGGACATCTGTTCGCTGTTTACAGTGGGCATGAACGATATGCCCATATTCTTTACCTGTACCAGAGAAAATGCCAGCAGCGCCAGCGCCAGCAGCAGCACCAGCCATTTTACGCGCAGCGCACCCTTCAGCAGGGTGGTATAGCCGCGCTGCAATGCGGAAAACAGTCGGTTCTTGCGGGGCTTGGATTTTTTGAACAGCGTCGCCGCGAAGGAGGGAACCACCGTCATGGCGACCAGCAGACTCGCCAGCAGCGCAAACGCGATGGTCAGACCCATATCGGAGAACAGATCGCGCGCAATGCCAGTGATGAACACCACCGGCAGGAATACGCAGATCGTCGTCAGCGTGGAGGACAGAAGCGCGCCGCCCACCTGATTTACGCCGCGAATCGACGCGGTCAGTATCGGCAAGCCCTCTTCATCGCGCAGACGATAGATGTTTTCAATCGATACGATCGAATTGTCCACCAGCATACCTACGCCCAGCGCCAGACCGGAGAGGGACATGACGTTCAGCGTGATATTGCAGAAATACATGCATACGAATGCCACAACCACGCTGGCGGGAATCGAAAGCGCCACGATCAGCGTCGGCCGCCAGTCCAGCAGGAACAGAAGCAGCACCAGAATCGCCAGTCCGCCGCCGTACACCAGATTTTCCAGAACCGAATCCACCACCAGACGAATGTAATCGCCCTGATTCATCATTTCCACGATGTGCAGATCGGGATTTTCCCGCATCAGATTTTCCGATGCTTCGGTGATGCGCTGCGCGACCTCCGAGGTTGATGATGTGGATTGCTTTTCAAAGGAAAGCATGATGCCGTTTTCGCCGTTTACCTTCGTGAACAGATCGGCGGAATTATCGGAAATCGTCACGTCTGCCACGTCCAGCAGGCGCACGTCGCTGACCGTTTCCATGCCCAGATCGAAAAGCTTTACCTGCTTCAGTTCGGCGAGCGATGCAAACTTCGTGCCGACGGATACGATATAGCGCTCGTCGGCGTTGTATACGTAGCCCGCGGGCAGATCCAGATTCTGCGCGCCCAGAATCTGCGATACCATCTGTACGGTGATGATGCCGTCCAGACCGGCGTTTTCCAGCGCTTCATCGCGCTTATCGGTAAATTCCCTGTACGCCTTATCAACTTCCGCTTCCGCGTCGGCCAGGGCGGATGCGGCCTGCGCGAATCCGTCGCCTGCCTGTTCGCGCGCGGCGGCGAGTTGCTGCGCGGCCTGCTGAATGTCCGTATCCTCGGTCACGCCGTCGATGAAACCGGCGGGAATGATGCCGCGGTTCAGCTTGTCCAGCATTTCATTCATCGAATCCAGACCGGCTTCCAGCTGCGATACCGCCATCTGCGCCTGCGCGTACTGTCCGGCGAGGGCGCTTTCATCCTTGATCAGCAGATACGCCTTGTAGGCGTCGCTGTCCTGAATCGATAGAATCTGGCGATCCAGTTCGGCGATCTGCGCCGTCAGCGCGTTGATTTCATCGCTGTGGGACAGCTTTTCAGTAAGCTCCGCGATTTCCTGATTCAGTTCCGCGATGCGCGCATTGCAGCCCTCGATGGTCTTGTTCGCCGCATCGATTCGGCCCTGCAGCTGCGTTTCGCCTTCGTTTACAATGTCCAGCGAATCGCGGGCTTCCTTCAGCGCTGCTTCGTCCGCGTACACGGCGGATTTCAGTTCGGCGTGCTTCGCGGTGAGCCGCTCCACATCGGCGTTTGCGGTTTCCAGCTCCGTCTGTACCGCAGTCAGACGCGCGCGCAGTTCATCCAGCGATTCCGTTCCGTCCTCTGCCATCGCGGATGCGCCAAACAGGCGGGCGAGGATCGATGCATCGTCTGCTGCATCGGACGCAATCGGTGCATCTGGCGCCTCGGTAGGCGATACCGTTTCTTCGGGAACTGGCGTATTTTCCGGCTGCTCCGTCGGATTCGCAGTCGGCGCGGCGGTCGGCTCTTCCGTCGGCTCCGCCGTTTTTTGCGCATCCTCCAGCGCTTTGATTCGATTTTCCAGATCGGTTTTCTGGCGGTTCAGCGCCGCCTGACGGTCGATGGCTTCCTCCAGCTGCGCGCGCACTTCGGTAAGCTCTGCCTGCTTTGCGGTAAGATCCGCTTCCAGATTCGCGATGGTTTCGCGCAATGCGTCCGCGTCCAGCATCTGCAAATCGCGGATGTATTTTTCCTGCTGCGCCTTCAGCGCCGCCTGTTCGTTCAGGGCGCTCTGCGCATCCTGCAATTGCTTCGTCAGCGCGTCCGAGGTCGCGCCGCCCAGCTGTTCAAGCTGATTTGCCAGCGCGTCGCGCTGCGCCTGCAGCGCCGCGAGCGAATCGGCAACCTGCCGAAGCTGCGCCTTTTCATCCTCGGTCATATTTACGGCGCGTTCCAGCTGCGCAAGCATCTGCCGCGCGCCCTCCAGCTGCGCACTTAACTGGTCGCGCTGCGCGGTCAGCTGTGCGATGGCGTTCGGCAGCTGCGTTTCGCCCGCTTCCAGCGCCGCCGCGGCTTCGTCGATCTGCGCATAGGTGCTTTCGCGGGCGCGCGCCAGCTTGCTCTTTCCGGCGGAAACCTGCCGCTGCGCGTCCTTCAGCTGATCCTCCGCGTCGGCAAGTTCGGAATCCACCTCGCGCAGTATGGCGCTGTTCAGATCATCGATGCGGCTCTGCGTGATCGTGATATCCACCTGCTGGGTCATCACGCCCGATGCGGTTACGGAAGCCACGCCGTCCACGGATTCCATGCGCGGCACGATCGTTTCTTCCACATAATCGGAAAGCGCCAGCAGATCCGCGCCGTCCAGCGATACGGTCGCGATGGATACGGGCAGCATATCAGGATTCAGCTTCATGATCACCGGCGTGCCTACGTTGTCCGACCATTCGCCGCGCTGCGCGTCGATTTCGGAGGATATTTCGATCATCGCGGTATCCATGTTCGCGCCCGAAGCAAATTCCATCACCACCAGCGACAGATTTTCACTGGAGGTCGATGTAATGTTTTTAATGTCCGTCAGCGTGCCGAACGCCGATTCCAGCGGCCGCGTCACATCGCTTTCCACCTTTTCCGGCGTCGCGCCCACATAGGTGGTGTAGACGATTATGTAGGGCAGATCCATGCTGGGCAGCAGATCGGTGGTCATATTCTGAAAAGAAATAAAGCCCAGGGCGATCACCAGTATGATGCCCACGATCACGGTATACGGTTTTTTAACGCTGATTCTTGCCAGCATGGCTGTATCCTCCGCACATGTCCTATGAAATATATGTCACTGCGCACCTGTACAAGTGCGCAGCTTACACCAATATTATTTTAGATCGAAAAGATGAAGTAAGTTTAAACAACACGGCGGAAAGACGCGCGTCCTTCCGCCATTTATTGGTGATTTGCCGATTTATAACATATACAGCTGATACAGCTTTTTGTACTGCCCGTCCGGCTTTGCCATCAATTGATCGTGCGAGCCCTGTTCCACGATGCCCTCGTCCGTCAGTACCATGATTTCATCGGCGTTTCGAATCGTGGTCAGCCGGTGCGCGATGGTAAACGTGGTGCGCCCCTGCATCAAGGTATCCAGCGATTTCTGCACGATGCGTTCGGATTCGTTGTCCAGTGCGCTGGTGGCTTCATCCAGAATCAGAATCGGCGGATTCTTCAAAAATACGCGCGCGATGGAAATGCGCTGCTTCTGTCCGCCGGAAAGCTTAAGTCCGTGTTCGCCCACGTAGGAATCATAGCCGTTTTCCAGATCCATGATGAATTCGTGCGCGCCCGCCAGCTTTGCGGCGCGGATGATTTCATCTCGGCTCGCGCCGGGCTTGCCGTATTCGATGTTGCTCAGCACTGTGCCGGAGAACATGTATACGTCCTGCTGCACCATGCCGATGTGGCTGCGCAGCGATTTCAGCGTGAAATCGCGGATATCGCGCCCGTCGATGCGGATCGCACCGCCGGTTACATCATAAAAGCGGGGGATCAGGCTGCACAGCGTGGTCTTGCCACCGCCGGAGGGGCCTACGATGGCGACGCTTTCGCCGGGCTTTGCGCGCAGGCAGATATCGTTCAGCACGCGGTGCGTACCGGATTCATAGGCGAAGGAAACGTGGTCAAATTCGATTTCGCCGCGCACGTCCGTAAGCTCCGCGGCGTTTTCCTTTTCCTGAATCGTGGGCGGAATCGCCATGATTTCTTCAAAGCGTTCAAAGCCCGTAATGCCGCGCTGGAACTGCTCCGAAAATTCAACGAAGCGGCGAATGGAGGTCAGCAGCGTCTGCACATACAGGAAATACGCCACCAGCTCCGCCGCATCGATCTTGCCGCGGATCATGAACAGCGCGCCGACCACGACCACGATGATGTACATCAGCCCGTCGAACAGGCGCGTGACGGAATGGAAGCCCGCCATGTTGTGGTACATGCCCTTCTTGATGCGCAGGAACACGTTGTTCCGCACGGAAAACTTTTCCTTTTCCAGATCTTCGTTCGCAAAGGATTTTACCACGCGAATGCCGGAAAGACTGTCCTCCACCTGCGCGTTCAATTCGCCCAGTTCGTGCCTGGAATCCTTGAAGCTCTTGCGCATTTTCTTCGCAAAATGATTGGAAAACAGCACCATGAACGGAAGCACCGCGAATATGATCAGCGTCAGCAGCACGCTGGAATTGCACAGGATCACAAACGCCGCCACGATCTTCACCGCGGCGATCAGCAATTCCTCCGGAAAATGATGCGCGAATTCGGTAATATCGTTCAGATCCGTCGTAATGCGCGACATCAGCTGGCCGACCTTCGTATTATCGTAATAATCGTTCGACATTTCCTGATAATGGCTGAACAGATCGCGGCGGAGGTTCGCTTCGATCCTGGAAGCCATGATGTGGCCGACCGACTGCATGTAATAGTAGGAAGCCGCATCGATGATGCGAAGCACGATGTACAGCGCGCCTAGCTTCAGCACCAGCGCTACCGTAACGCTGGCGGCGTATGTAAATCCGCCGGTGATCCTGCGCACGATCAGCGGGAGCACAAGATCGCACGCCGTGGTCAGCAGCGCGCAGAAAAGATCCAGCGCCAGCGTGGCGCGATAGGGGGTAAAATACTTCCATAGATGGCGCAGCATAGACAGGCTGTTCAAAAGATTGCCGCGCTCGCGTTTGTTGCTTTGCATACGTTTGCCTCCCGATTCCAGTCCCTTCATCATAGGATTCGCCGCGAAAATTGTCAAGTGCGCGCCCGCGCATTTTGTGTCAAATCGGTTGACAACGCACAGGCAAGCATATACAATGAAACGGGGCTTTGGATACAGAGGTGAAAGTATGGCGTCCGGACTTCGCGCAAAGCTGAATATGATCGGGGCGGCGAACCCGCCCAAACCGGCGATCCCGAAGCGGGAAACCGGCGTAAAGCTGTACAGCGCCCGCGCAGCGGCGGATGCGCGTCTGTTTGCGCTGTCCGCGGACGGTCTGCGCCGCATCGGCTGGTGCGGGCGCGCGTTTGATATTCGCAGGGCGCTGTTTATCGATACGGAAACCACCGGCCTGTCCGGCGGCGCGGGTACGATCGCGTTTCTGGTGGGAATCGGTTATATCGACGGCGGCGATTTCGCGGTGGAGCAGTATCTGATGCGCGATTATTCGGATGAAGCGGAAATGCTGTCGCAGCTGGGGGAGCGCTTTCAGTCGTTCGATACCTACATCAGCTTCAACGGAAAGAATTTCGATCTGCCGCTTTTGAAATCGCGCTTTGCGATGTGCCGGATGCGGGAATTGTGGCAGGATAAGAATCAGATCGATCTCCTGTATCCCGCGCGGCGCACGTGGAAGCTGCGCATCGGCAGCTGTCGCTTATCGCGCATCGAAGAAATGATCCTGGGCTGCCCGCGGTCGGATGATCTGCCGGGCAGCGAGGTTCCGACGCGCTACTTCGAATTCCTGAAATCGGGCGATGATACGCTGCTTACCGATATTATCGATCACAACCGGCAGGATATCATCACGCTGGGCACGCTGCTTGCGCACCTGTGCTGCCTGTATGATTGCCCGCAGCAGGAAACGCGTTGCGAAGATTTATTCAGCATGGGGCGCGCGCTGGAAAATCAGGGCGAGCTTGCGGGGGCGCGCGAACTGTATCGGATCGCATCGATTCCCGCTCCGGCGGGCAGCATCGCATCACTTCGGCGCAATCCCGTAGCGGAGCGCGCGGCATGGCAGATGTATACGATCGCGCGGCGGTGCAAAAATACGGAAGCGATGCGTAAGTGTCTGGAACAGATGGCGCTGCGGCGGCAGATGCGCGATCGAATCTATGTAGAACTCGCCAAACTGTACGAGCATCGCTACAAAAACCCGCGCCGCGCGCTGCGGTATGCGGAACTGGCGGCGAAATACGCGCCGCCGGAACAGATGGAACAAATCAGGGAGCGCCGCGCGCGGCTGCTTCGCAAAATTCAGAATCAAGACGGAGGAAACAAACATGGGCTTTTTGGATGATATGAAGGCAAATCGGCTGGGGCAGAAGGCGCTGTCCACGCATTCGCAGGCGAGCGATCTGATTCGTCAGGGGCGGCTCGCCGATGCCAATGCAAAGCTTGCGCTGGCGGCGGATCAATATCGCGACGCCTACGAAGCCGGCTGCCGAAAGGTAAATATCATGATGGGCTATGCCGCGCTGATGATGCGCAACGGCGAATTTGCGCGCGCGCGCGAACTGATGAAGGAAATCAGCGCCGATAAAAGCATGAGCGAGGATACGCATTTTGAACTGCGCATCAGCTATTCCATCTGCCTGTGGCGGTTGGGGCTTCTGGATGAAGCGATTAAAACCGCGCGGTACGCCGGAAAGCACGCGAAGAACAGCAGCTATTATTCCGCGATGTGTTCCTTCATGGTAGATCAGGCGCGGCAGACCGGTGAATTCGAATATGCGCAGGCGATTTTGGATGAAGCCATGGATTATGATGATGAGGATGCGCCCACGCTGGATAGCTGCGGCGAGCTTTGCCAGATTCGCAGTGATTATGCAAAACGCGCGGGCGATGATGAAGAAGCCGCGCGCCTGCGCAAGGAAGCGATCGATTTCTATGAGCGCGCGCTGAAGGCGCGCCCCGGACAGATCACCACGCTGTACGCTCTGAGCGGCTATGCGCTGGAGGATGGCGATCGCGCGCGCGCGAAGGAACTGGTGGAAAAGGCCATCCTGCGCAGCGGTTCGCGCGTATGCCCCGTCACACGCGAAATGCTGATCGAGCGCCGAAATCAGATCGGATAACGGCTGTTTGCGAAAAATAACCGTGTATCTATTTACATTTTTACGGGTTTGGCTTAAAATATAGGTGTGTACCTGTGTACGAATTAAGATAAGGAGTGATTCCATGAAGATTTCGCCTCTCCAGAAAGCGAGATATGCGTACAATCCCAAGCTTCCGGGCATGCTGAAGAACGGCATCTCCGAAATCTGCGTAAAGAACGGCGGCGCGACCGAAAGCGTTGCGGATCAGGAAAAGATCAAGGCGCTGTTCCCGAATACCTATGGCAAGAATGAAATTACCTTTGAAAGAGGCAAGAATACTTCCGAAGCCAAAAAGCAGGTGATCGGCGTGATCCTGTCCGGCGGTCAGGCACCCGGCGGCCATAACGTGATCTGCGGTCTGTATGATGCGCTGAAGGCCACCGATAAGAACAACGTGCTCTACGGTTTCAAGGGCGGCCCCAGCGGACTTCTGAACGATGATTACATCATCTTCGATGATGAATACATCAATCAGTATCGCAATACCGGCGGTTTCGATATCATCGGCTCCGGCAGAACCAAGCTGGAAACCGAAGAACAGTTCGCCATCGCGGAGCAGGTTTGCAAGAAGCACGGCGTTACCGCGATCGTGATCATCGGCGGCGATGATTCCAACACCAATGCGGCGGTTCTGGCGGAATATTTCGCGGCGCACAAGTCTGGCATTCAGGTGATCGGCTGCCCCAAGACCATCGACGGCGATCTGAAGAATGAAGATATCGAATGCTCCTTCGGCTTCGATACCGCCACCAAGACCTACAGCGAACTGATCGGCAATATCGAGCGCGACGCCAACTCCGCTAAGAAGTACTGGCATTTCGTGAAGGTCATGGGTCGTTCCGCTTCCCATGTCGCGCTGGAATGCGCGCTGGAAACCCAGCCGAACATCTGCCTGATCGGCGAAGAAGTTGCGGAAAAGAAGATGTCCCTGTCCGAAATCGCGGATTACATCGCGGATTCCGTCGCAAACCGCGCGGCCAAGGGCTGGAACTTCGGCGTCGCCATCATTCCCGAAGGCATCGTGGAATTCGTGCCCGAATTCTCCGTGCTGATCAAAGAAATCAATGAATTGCTGGCGGGCGAAAAGACCGAAGCGTTCAACGCGCTGCCCACTTGGAAGGAAAAGTATGCCTTCATCGAAAACGGTCTGACGAAGGAATCCATGGCGGTGTTCGCGATCCTGCCCGAAGGCATTCAGCAGCAGCTGTTCCTCGAACGCGATCCCCACGGCAACGTACAGGTTTCGCTGATCGAATCCGAAAAGCTGTTCTCCGCGATGGTGAAGGATAAGCTGGCTGCCCGCAAGGCCGCCGGTACGTACAGCGGCAAGTTCGCCGCGCAGCATCATTTCTTCGGCTACGAAGGCCGCTGCGCATTCCCGTCCAACTTCGATGCGGACTACTGCTATTCCCTCGGCTACAATGCGTTCATGCTGATCCAGTACGGCTACACCGGATACCTGTCCAAGGTTTCCAACCTGTCCAAGCCCGCGGATGAATGGATTGCCGGCGGCATGCCCATCACCAAGATGATGAACATGGAAAGAAGAAACGGCAAGGATAAGCCCGTCATTCGCAAGGCGCTGGTTGAACTGGATGGCAAGCCCTTCAAGTACTTCGCGGAGCATCGCGAGGAGTGGGCGACGGAAACCTGCTATGTCTATCCAGGCGCGATCCAGTATTACGGTCCCGCCGACGTATGCGATCTGACCACCAGAACGCTGGCGCTGGAAAAGGCGTAAATAGAATTTGATTCAAAATCTCAAAGCCCTCAGGCGATTCGCTTGAGGGCTTTTCAGCTTGTCAAAAAAGGTCGCGCAATGCGACCTTTTTTGATATAATAGAACTGGTGATGAAAATGCTGAAAAAAGAAACGGAACAGCGGCAGGCAATCGAAATGTTGTGCACGGATA
>CAKUKP010000053.1 GCA_934663625.1 uncultured Clostridia bacterium | reverse complement strand
CATCCCCTCCTTAAAATCCTTTTGGTAATATAATTGTAATATATTTAATTGATGCGTAATTTGACGCAGCAGCCGTGGCGACAGCGGCGCTTTGCCGCACAAACAAACGGCATTTGCAGTTCGTTATCCGAATCCGCAAATGCCGCCCATTGGAAATACTTTGGTTATACGCGCACGATGTAATTATCCTTCCGTTTGGCGGCTTCGCCCGCCGCGTGCGCCGGATAGCCCAGCGCGATGCTGCCCACGCCGCGCAGCGTTTCGGGAAGTCCCCATTCGCGCAGCAGCGCCTTGCCGCGTTCACTGTCGAAAATTTCGCGCTCGCGGTGTACCCATACGGAGCCGAGCCCCACCGAAGCCGCCGCCAGCATCATGTTTTCAATCACGCAGCTGCCGTCCTCGACGAAGGTATTCGCCGCGCCATCCGCCAGCACCAGAATTACGACCGGCGCGCCATAATACGGATCGGATTTGGCGCCCATCACTGCGGCGTTCAGTTCTGCGATTTCCCTGCGATATCCTTCGGAGGTGACCGCAATAATCGTGGGCGATTGCCGCCCCATGCCGGTCGGCGCATAGGTGCCCGCTTCCAGCACCGCATTCAATAGTTCTTCCGGTACGGCGTCGGGTTTGTACGCGCGAATGCTTCTGCGCGCTTTGATCGTGTTCAATACTTCGTTCGTCATATTGCTCCCTCCAATGCATCATAATTGGCAGGTATCCCTGCGCGCTATATTATAGCACATCGCGCAGGGAATGCAAGATGCCATCTATCCTTTTTCGCCTATCCCTTTATGGAAAGCGCCTTGGCGGCGGTGATCTTGTACACCAGCGCGTACACCAGCGCGTAGGCGCAGAAGGCGATGCCGGTCACGGCGGCGAACAGCGCGGCGTTATTCAAATTGAATACGCGCAACAGCAGCCGCACCACGGGGAATGCGAACGCAACATGGCACAGCGCGCCGAACAGCGGCAGGAAGAACACGGTCAACAGCTGTGAATTCACGCTCTTTCGGATTTCCCGATCGCTCATGCCCACGCGGCGCATGATATCATACCGCGCCTGATCTTCATACGCTTCGGAAATCTGTTTGTAATAGATGATCAGCACGGCGGCGAACATGAATACGATGCTGAGCATGATGCCGATGAAGAACAGCGCGCCGAACGAATTGAAGAAATCGCGGCGGTTGACGGCGCAGGATGCGATCGTGAGTCTTGCGTTCACCGGCGGTTCCAGCCGTTCAATCAATTCATAATTGAGATCGATCTGCGCTTCATCGGAAAGATTCGTATCGAAGCCGCAGATCCAGCGGAAGTTGATCACCGGCTGATCGAAGGAATTGCGCTGATCAACCAGATCCTTCAGCAGCGCATCCAGATCATCCACGATCACCATCAGTTCCGGCACGATGCCCACGGTGGATTCGGTATCCTGAATGGGCTGCGCGGCTTCGCTGATGATGCGCAGGGGTTCGATGCCGGAAATATTCAGCGCATCTCCGGAAAACGGCCGATCCGCGGCGCACAGGATCGCTTCGCCCGCGGCGGGCGCGTAATCCGTGCCATAGATCGCGTTATAATCGGCGGCGGGTACAAAATTAAAGCACCACAGCGCATCCGAAACGGCGAGCCGCGCCATCGCATCCGGATCCAGCTGGACATGATCATCCTCCACCACGCCGTAGGCGCGCGCCGTGCGCAGGCCGCGCAGCGCGGAATCCATCTTGCCGGAAACGACGGAATTCAATTCGGCCTTCAGCGGCGCGATGTTTTCTTCATTCAGATCGCGGCCATCAGTAAATTTCGCGGTGACCTGAAACTGCGTGGGATAGCGCGAAGCGAGGCTGTCCTCCTTGCCGAAGTACAGGGAAGACGTGCTGGACACGGTCACCAGCACCATGGTGGACAAGATGCAGATCGTGGCGAGCCCCGCGCCGTTGCGGCGCATTCTGTACGCCATCTGCGATACGGAAACGAAATGATTCGTCTTATAGTAATAACGGCGGTTTTTCTGCAGCGCGCGGCACAGCGTGACCGAGCCCGCGATCATGGTTAAATACGTGCCCGCGATTACCAGCAGCACCGCGACGAAGAACTGCATCAGCGCGCTGTACGGATCCGCGACCGCCACGGCGATATAATATCCCGCGCCCAGCAGCAGCGCGCCCGGAATCGCCAGCGCCCAATTCGCGCGCGGCGGCTTTTCACCGGCGGTTTCGCTCTTCAGAAGATCGATCGCGCCGCTTCTGCGGATCTGCAAAAGCGTTTTGATGTATTGCAGCGCAAATATGACCACGAACAGGATCGCCGTATCCAATACCGCCTTCGGTTCGATCTGGAAGGAATAGGTGATCTGCGCATCCGTCAGATTTACCAGAAAAAGCTCCGCCAGCTTGGAGATCAATATACCGCAGACCAGCCCCAGCGCCAGCGTGATCGCCAGCGTATATACTTCCTCCCACAGCAGCACGCGCGCGATGTTGCCCTTCGTCATGCCCAGAATGTTGTACAGGCCGAATTCGCGTTTGCGGCGGCGAATCAGGAACGAATGTGTGTAAAACAGGAAGATCACGGCGAAGATCATGATCACAACCTTGCCCATGCCCAGCATGGAAAGCGCCGAATCGCTGTCCAGTGCGAGCTTTACCGTTTCATTTCGGGTCAGATACGCCATGATGTAGAAAACCACCGCGATGCCCACGCAGGTGAGCAGGTACGGAAAATACATGCGCCGGTTTTTGCGAACGCCGTCCAGCGCCAATCGGGAATACATGCCCTTCTTCATCGCCGGTCACCGCCCGTCGCCAGCAGCGTAAGCGTATCGGAAATCTTCTGATACAGCTGCTGATCGGTATCTTCGCCGCGGTAAATCTGATGGAACACCTCGCCATCGCGGATGAACAGAACGCGCCCCGCGACCGAAGCCGCGCGCACCGAATGCGTGACCATCAATATCGTCTGCCCGCTTCGGTTGATTTCGCCGAACAGGCGCAGAAGTTCATCGGTCGATCTGGAATCCAGCGCGCCCGTGGGTTCATCCGCCAGAATCATCTGGGGATTGGTGATCACTGCGCGCGCGACCGCGGCGCGCTGCTTCTGGCCGCCGGATACTTCGTAGGGATATTTTTTCAGAAGCCCCGAAATGCCCAGCCGGTTCGCGATCTGCGCAAGCCGCCTGTGCATTTCATCGTATTTCACGCCCGCCAGCACCAGCGGCAGATAGATATTGTCCTCCAGCGTAAAGGTATCCAGCAGGTTGAATTCCTGAAATACGAATCCGATGTTATCGCGGCGGAACGCCGTCGCATCGGCTTCGCGGATGTTGGAAAAATCCGCGCCGTTTAAACGGATCGTGCCGCCGGTCGGGCGATCCAGCGCGGCGAGCAGGTTTAAAAGCGTGGTCTTGCCCGATCCGCTTTCGCCCATGATCGCTACGAATTCGCCCTTTTCCACGCTGAAATTCACGTTCTTCAGCGCTTCCACCTTATTTGCGCCCAGCCGCGATGTATATACCTTGCGCAGGCCGGTTACTTCCAATATCGACATTGCATTGTCCTCCTGTATTTTCGATTGCGGAAGTCATTATACAGCAAAGCAGGATCTGCACGCCATCGATTTGGCTTACAAATCCTGCATGAATTCTTACAAAGCTGTAAGGTGGAACGCGCATCGGCGCTTATTTTTTGCCCTTACCCTTGCCCTTTTTTGCTTCCTTCTTCGGCTTGAGCTGTTCCCATTTGGATTCATCCAGCACCAGCGCCAGCTTGCCTTCGGGCGCGATGTGGGAAGCGCTCTGAATCAGCGTAACCATTTCGCGCAGCTGCTTGAAGGAATAATTGCCCGCGTTGAAGTGATAGCGCTTGCCATCCTGCATCACGAAGGCGATCTCGTGCACGGGGAACAGCGCGTTTCCCTCGCCCGCACCGCTGCGATCCAGCTTGCTGTATCCCAGATCTTCGATAAAGCCGTAGCGCTCCAGCTCCTCCATATTGAAGGTCTTATCGATGCGCCTGATATCATTTTCGCCCTGACGATAGATGAAGCTTGCGCGCTTCGCGCCCTCGGCGGGCTTGATGTAGGCGGTATTGACGAATCGGAATTTGCTGCCGTTGATGACGACCTTCGTGGTCACATACATCCTCACATAGAAAATCGCCAGAATCGCCAGCAGATAGGTAAACATCGACATGCTCGCCAGCATTTCATTCTGCGTTCCGCGCAGAGAAGATACGATCGATACCACCGCATCGCCGACGCACGCCACGCCCAGCGCGTACAGCACGATGTATCCGGCCTTATAGGGTCTGAACTTCTTCATGATCATTGCTCCGTTCTGATTATGCATTTATTCTATTATACCTGCTGGATATAAGCGCGTCAATGTTTTTTTACGCCCAATATCCCGCTCGCGGCGTTGATCAGCAGCGCCGTAATCAGCGCGTACCAGATCGACGGCGCATAGAATCCATCCACCAGATAGCCCGCAAGATAGATCAGCGCGATATCGATGCCCGTGCCCGCCAGCCCGAACGTCAAACAGCCCAGCGGCGCAAACACCACGCGCAGAATCGGGCGCGCCAGCACGTGCAGCGCGCCGAGCGCCGCGCCCGTGGCGAGATACGGCGCCGCCGCCGCAAAATCGGGAAACGCCGCGCCGTAAACCAGCATCGCCGTGGTCGGCACCGCCGCGGTGCAGATCAGAAACAACATCAGCCATCCGCCGCGCCGTTTATTCCGCATGATTTTCCTCCATCCACGCATCGATTTCCGATGCGAACAATTTCCAGATTCCATCCCGCGGCGGGCGCGACAGGAAGGTCATTTCCTCCCTGCGCGTGGGATGCATAAGCGTCAGCCGATACGCCCACAGCGCGATCTGCCGTCCCGCCTGACCATGCCCATAGCGCATATCGCCCCACAGCGGATGCCCCGCGTGCGCGTGCTGCACGCGAATCTGATGGCTGCGGCCGGTAAACAGGCGCACATCGATCAGCGAAAGCCCGTCCCGCTGCTCAATTACCGTAGATGCGAGCCGCGCCTGCTTCGCGCCGGGCGTATCTGCGGAAACCGCGCGCACCATGCCGCGCGCATCCTTGATCAGATAATCCACCGGTTCGAACGGCTGCGGAAGCGATCCCTCGACCACCGCCAGATAATGCCTGTTCTGTTCGTGCGCGCGGAAGGTTTCAGACAGGCGCGAAGCCGCCTTCGTTGTGCGCGCGAACACCATCGCGCCGCCCACCGGTCGATCCAGCCGGTGCACCAGTCCGAGGTACACCGCGCCGGGCTTATGATATTTTTCACCGATGTAGCCCTTCAGCAGGGTTAAAAGATCATCATCCCCGCTGGAATCCGCCTGCGTGGGCAGATTCGGCGGCTTTTCCACCACCAGCAGATGGTTATCCTCATAGATCACCGGAATGCGGAACCTGCCCGCCTGAATTACATCCGACACGTTCTTCTCCGATTCCGCCACGTTTGCCCGCGATTATTGGAATTCATATTCATCATCGCGCAACATCTGCATGCTGTAGGCGACCACCACCGCGTCGGGGTGGTATTCTTCGATCAATTCCTCTACGGTGTGATCGTATCTGCGCATATCGGCGGCGATTACCTTACCCGCCGTGAGCGACAAAAACGATCCGATGGGCGCGCTGTAGGAATCCTTCAGCAGCAGAATGGTGTAATCCGGCCCATTCGCATTTGTGAAAATATCGATGTTTTCCACCAGACCGTAATCATAATAGGCGCTCTTGTTCCACGTTTTGCCCTTGTCCGGCTGCAAATACTTCCAGCGGATCATGCTTTCCTTGAAACTGCCCGAAATATCGGTAATTTCGCCCAGATAATCGGTATAGCGGTGAATCTGCGTGGGGTATTTCGGCCAGTAGATCGTTACATCGTCGGGATCGATGTTCGGCGTGCCGATGCGCTGGCCATACTTGCCCATGAACAGCTTTTCATAGGTTTCGGTATCGAACCGATCGATATCCAGCTTTTTGTAATCCAGACCCAGATTCTGCGATATCGCCTGCGCCATCGTAATCGCCGCGCGCGTAGACCAGTGCTGATCCGTGCGATACAGAAATTCGGAAAGCTCCATGCCCGTGGCATTCAGCACTTCGCGGCTGTCCATCACTTCAATGCCGCGATCGCGCAGCTTGGATGTGATTTCATCCGCGATTTCGGCGGAATGATCCAATACGTCATAGCCCTCGGGCATCTGATCCGCACGATAGATGGTGGGATGCTCATACACGAACAGGAATTGCGTGTCCGCCGGAATGCTTTCCTTCAGCGCCACGATCGAATCCGCCGCCGAATCCATCGGCACATAATTCTGCAAATCATACAGATGCCCCGAATTCAGCTTGATCATGTTCTGCGTGCCGGTCGTGATCATACGCTTGCCCATGGCGTACTGCATTGATGAATTCACATAGCCCAGCTCCGACGCGCCGTACAGGTTGCCCGCCAGATACGCATCCACGCTCCTCACGCGCGCCGCCAGCATATCCCACGTCGAATAATTCTCGGTATCCTCCAGATACGGTTTCAGATATTTCATCTTTCGCGCGTGCCCGTTGATCTCGCCCCACTTCGTTATGACGGTCATGATCCCGAAAAAGAAGATCATGATGATGAACAGCACGGAAAGAATGATATCGATTCTGAATTGCAGTTTGGAGGGTTTATTGTTTTCGGTCATATCGTTTACCTCGATTGATTTTCGTATGCGCACAACTATCCATTTTATTCTATTTGATTATAGCAGATTCGGCGCAGCTTTTCAACCGCGCCGCATTGACAAACGCGGCAAAAAGGATTATCCTTGGCATATCCTGTATATGTGGAGGTTCCCATGCTGCCCCTGTCCAACGCACACACCCATACCACGTTCTGTGATGGCAAAAACACCGTAGAGGAAATGGCGCAGGCCGCGATCGCGCGCGGCTTTGTTTCGCTGGGCTTCAGCATTCACGGCTGGACGCCCTATGAGGTTACGCCGCTTTCCATGAAAAAGGAAGCGCGCTACCGCGCGGAGGTGCATCGCGCGGCGGAGGTATACCGCGATCGGCTGGAGATCATCTGCGGCGTGGAGCGCGACGCGCTCTACGATCGACCCCTGGACGGCTTTGATTACCACATCGATTCGGTGCATTTTCTGCCCTGCGATGGGGAAATGATTTCCATCGATTATAGCGCCCAGCGCACGCAGGGCATCGTGGATCGCGCGTTCGGCGGAAATTATTACGCCTTCTGCCGCGAATACTATCGCCTGATCTGCACCGTCTGTGAAGCATCCACCGCGGATTTTCTGGGGCACATCGATCTAGTCAGCAAGTTTAACGAGGGCGGCAGATGCTTCGATGAAGCCGATCCGCGCTACCTTCGCCCCGCGCTGGAGGCGGCGGAATGCGCCGTGCGCCGCGGGCTGCCGATCGAAATCAATACCGGCGCGATCGCGCGCGGCCACCGCACCGCGCCCTATCCCAACCCCGCGATTCTGCGCCACATCCACGATCTCGGCGGCAAAATCATCATCAACAGCGATGCCCACGCCGCGGAGCATATCGATTGCGCGTTCCCGCAGGCGGTGGCGCTCGCAAAGGCCTGCGGCTTCAAAACCGTTCTGCGCCTGCGCAGCTTCGGCTTCGAGGAAATTCCGCTCGATTAACGAATATGATTATAAAAGGTGCTGCCGCAGAATTCCGCGGCAGCACTTTTTAAATTATCATACTTCGATCAGGTATCCAGCACTCTGCGTCCCCAGCTGAACACGCGGTTGTAATAGCCGGAGCCGAGGTTACTGACGACGACCTTGCCCGCGCCGGAGGAGGCGTGGATGAAGCTGTTCGATCCCAGATAGATGCCGGTATGATCGCACAGATCGCTATCGGACACGGTGTTGAGGAACACCAGATCGCCGCGCTTCAATTCGCCGATCGAGGAAATCTTCTGGTACTTATTGTTGTAACCCACGCTGTAGGCGGAATGCGCCAGCGTAATGCCGATCTGCTTGAAGCAGTACATGGTAAATCCGGAGCAATCGAACGTCGCCGTGCCGGAACTTCCGTATACATAGCGCTTGCCCAGCTGATTCTGACCCACGTAGATCACGTATTCCAGCTTTTCGGCGTTGGACATGCCGGACCAATAGCTGCTGGTAGAGGATGCGAGGTTCGAAGGCATGGTAGCCGTATTTCCGTTGACGCCACCGGAGCTGCCGCCGGAATTGCCGCCGCTATTACCGGAGCTTGCGTCGACCGCCTTGGAGCCGGAGGGCAGGCGCGCCGCGTTCGATGCATACATCGCGCGGATGGTAGCGCTGTCCGCCGTGCCGCTGGCGGAAATGCCCGACGCGGACTGGAACAGCTTCACCGCCGCGGCGGTATTCGTGCCGTAATCACCGTCCACGCTGGAGGTCTTGCTGAAGTAGCCCAGCGCGTACAGCCTGTACTGGATGCGCTTTACATTATCGCTCACCGCACCCTTGGAAAGGGTAAGGCTCAGCAGCGGAGAATAGGGCGCATTGCCGCTGAACAGCACGCGCTGGGTGGCGGTATTCGCCACGCCGTTGACCGTCATGCCGCACGCCGCCTGCAGTCGCTGCACGGCCTGCGTGGTCTGCGCATTGTAGGCGGTTCCGGGCACGCTGTCCAGATAGCCCAGCTGCAGAAGCGCGGTTTCCAGTTTCGTAACCGCCGCGCCGGAATCGCCGGATTCCAGTTCATCGTAGCTCGCAGCGCTCAGGGCGGAAATCAGCATATAGCCCTTGTAGCCCATGTAGCCGCAGTACACCCACGTGGAATCATAGCTGTATACGTCCACCGACGTACCGATCGCCAGATTGGTGGCGCGGGAAGATGTAGAAGCGCTTTCATAGAACATCGCGCTCGCGGCGACCACCGTGGCCTGTCCCTTGGAGATTTCATTCTGGGAATCGGACAGCTTCTGCAGCGCGCTGATCGCGCAATAGCCGTAGCGGCCGTTCAGTTCGATGTACGCCCAGGTATCGTTATACGCCTTCACTGTGACGCGCACGCCCTTCGTGAGCGTTCCGAGCACGGTGGACGCGGTATTGGCAGATTCATAAACCGGCATGGAATCGGCGATGACCTCCGCAGGAATGGCGTCGACCTGCGGAAGATCGGGTTCGGGCTGCGGGTTGGTGGAATTCGGCTTGCGCAGCGCGTTCAGCGCGCAGAAGCCGTAATTTCCGCCCAGCTCGATGTACGCCCACGTATCGTTGTACGCGCGGACGGTAACGCTCTGTCCGTAGGAAAGGCTGCCCAGCAGCGCAGAGGACGTGCTGGCGCTCTTATATACGTTCACGCTGCTCTGCGCAACGTACGCCGGAATGGTGGCGATCGCAACGCTTCCGTCCGTGGGCGTGATAACGTCGCCCGTGGTGGGCGTTTCAGGATCGCTGGGCTGATCCGGCTGCACCGGATCGAACGGATCCTGTTCGCGGGTCAGATGTCCCGTATAGGCGTAGCCCACGACGGCGTTCTTTTCCACCATTGCGATATTGCCCTGCACCGCCAGCACGTATACCTGCATGCCCGCGCTGACGAACGCGCTGCGGCTGGACAGACTGGGCGATTCAAATACGCGGGAATCCTGATTGAATCTGGCGCTGACGCCGATCGCGGAAATCGCGGTCAGGCTGCCCAGATCGCAGTAGAGCGTATAGCCGCCGTAGCTGATCTGCGCAACGGATTCCTTCGTCGCTAGAACCGTAACGATCGTATGATAATTCAGCGCGCCGATGGCGGTGGTCATATATGCATCGGAATACACAAGCATCCGCTCCACCATAACCGCCGCGGAATAGCTTTCCGCCAGCGCGGGTGCAAATGCCGTCAACATGGACAGCATCAGCACCGCCGCGATAATTCTGATCAAATTCCTGCTTTTGTAGTTCATAGAAGCTTTTCCTCACAATACGCCATTTTCTGCGGCGCATCGTGCGCCGCCGAGAGGACAGAATCTTCCCTCTCTTACGCATATAAATATTCTCTATTTGTGTAGAAAATCCTCTAAAATGAAATGTAAAAGTGGTTTGGTTGAATTATGACTGTAATAAGTTCGTAATATCTTGAAACATTCCGGAAATAGGCAGTTTTAACCTGTCCTTTGCGGAAATCAATTCCGCTCTTCATCACTCAAGCTGTCAAAGCGTTTCAGCAGCGAAAAGAACAGATCGAATGCTTCCTCATCCGATGCGGTTCTCTGGGCGATCAACGTCCAGAAGGAAAGCGCTCCCCATGGTTCATCCAAAGATCGAAAAACGAACCGCACAAAGCGAAAATATTCCGCATCTACGGGTTGACCAAGATCGCACATGCATTCGTGATAACCCGATGTAAAGTGCCACAAGGCGAAGAAACCCGCCGTACCGATCCACAGCCGGCGATTCCTTTCCATTCTCCGGTATACATTCAAAATTCCCGCCATAGCCCCCTGCCTTTCAAATCATAGCTTCCATCTGCGAACGCCCTTATTGCCAGACCACCTTTGTACAATTCCCTGCGGCGTAGCTGTTTTGTTCCGTAAGCATCGAATACACAAGGTATTTTTTGCCATCGATCAGAGATTGCACATAGATATCCCTGGAATTTTCCGCTTTTATGCTGAAAAGCGCGTTTTTATAGGATACATAGCTGATATATTCACCCGAACGATCGATCTGAAGGCCGTTTGCCTGAAGCAAATCGGTATGCGTGCTTTCCAGAACAATACATTCGCCGTGCCGCGTCGTATAGGGCTTCAACGCGCCCTCCCGCACCGAATAGCCGTACAGATACGTTACCCGCCTGCCGTCCTTCAGCCGAATGCTGATGGGCAGCAATACCGTATCCGCGTCCTTCCAAACGGCGCACCGGCAGCTTCCCAGCTCGGAATTTTCGGGAAATTCGAATTCTTTGGAAACATAACCCTGATCCGAATAGATCTCGATTTTGAAACGCGTATCGTCCAGACGTTCACAATTGAAATACTTTCCATCCGGCGATATGCACATCGCCCACCCGACGTTATCCAATACCTGCCTTTCCGCACCGGTGGACAAATCCCGAACGCGCGCTGTGCGGCCGCTGCGATAATACATCCTTCCATCGTAAATAGCGTCCACATCATCGATTTGATCCGCGCTTCCCGCAAACTGGCAGCGAAAGCTTCCGGATTCATCAAACGCGTATATCTTAAAATCGCGATCATTCGCCGTCTGAACGACAACCGCGCCGCCGGAATGATTCGTCTGCACCATATCCAGCGATCGATCATCATCATAATCATCCGGTTCCGCGGTCGCCGCCCTGCGCAGTTCATGGCTTTGCAGATCATATTCCATCAGGCAGATCGTTCTATCCGTTTTCGAATCCACGGCAAACGCTTCCAGCCAGTACAGCTTATTGGGGATCGACAGATCGGTAATGGGCAATACGTTTTCATCGATGGGATAATCATCGTAAAAGCCGGTAAGCATTACCGCGATTAACGCCAGCAGCAATATGCGCAGCAGCCTTTTATGCATCTGTTTCCCTCCCAGTCATCCGGCGTTTGGTGTTTATTGCGTCCCCTGTTCAAGCATCCGATCTTCAAATACGCTCCGCAATGCGATCATGCTCCCTTTTGCCAGACGATATCTGCTGACTGCGCGCTAATGCCGAAATCTTCAATATAATCGCCAAGGCCTTCTTCCCTGCGCGAAAGCTGAACGGTTTCATCCAGTACACAAAATTCGCCGGTTCGCATCGACTGCGCGACGAGCGCTGCATAATGCGGATCGTTCATGGCAGAATAATACGGGGAATTATAGCAAAAATAGGCGATTACATCCCCGGAAGGGCTGGGAAACAGGCGAAAACCGATCGCCCGCGGCGCGAGGTAAATCGGATCGCCCTGCCGATCCAGACAGGCATATACGCTCTGACTTTGTACATCGTAGCGCCACAGCGCACTCGCTTTCTTTTCCGCATCATATTTGGTAAAGTAGAGCGTCTGCGTGCCATTCCAGCCAAAATAGAGGTAAGCACCGCCTTCTTCGGAAGGCGGCTCTACGAGGGTTGTTTCCCCATTTACATCGCGAATGCACAGCGCACGCCGATCGCCGTCCTTTTGAATTTCGGCAAATTTCCCATCGGGCGCCAGCACGAAAAGCTCCTCCGCCGTACTCAGTTCATATCGCTGTATGGAACCATCCTTAGATTTCCGGCACAGATACGAGGGCAGCATCTCTTCGCCATAGGCGTAAGAAACCGACGCATTTGTATCATCGATATAGTAAGCGTTTCCCTGATAAACTGCGAGGATGTATCGGCTGTCGTCCAGATAGAGCTTGTATGTATCCCCCATGCCTTCTTCGGAAACCGCCGTGATCTTGTAAGCGTCGCCTCCGGCACATACGACATACGGCGCATCCGCCGCATCGCTCAGCAAAATACTCGCTCCTGTGCCCCTCCCGAAATCCATTATCTCGCCGCGCACGGCGGTGGAAGTACTAAAATCATAATGCCTGATCTGATAGCTGGTGTACAATTCCCAGTTTCGATTATCGTACATCCCCTTTAGCCAGCACAGGCGATCGTTTCCGATTATGTTTTCAGGTTCGGTTGGATATCGATCCACCTTCACCTCCGGCTGGGAACCATCCCCTGAGAGCCAATCCGGGCGATGATCGCCGAACCGCGCCCAGCCGAGGTAGAGCGCGCTCAGCATACTGATCACCATTGAACAGCAGAGTATGCATAGGGCACGCTTCCCAAAATAGCGTTTTCTTTTCATCGGGGGCATTCCTCCTGTGCCGCGTTCCTTTCTCCACTCACAATAATCCACCTCATAATAGAAAAAATCTTCGTAGATTCGTTCCGTATACATCTGATAGCTGCCCAGTTCGGCGTTTTCCGCCGGAGTCAGCCTGCTCCGGTCGGAAACCCAGCCCTTTCCTTTGGGAAGCACGGGATAGTTGATATGCTCTCCCGTATACGGAGAACCCATCGTTTCAACCCATGCGGGGCGATCGGCTGGCGAATAATAAAACCCCATATAGACGGAACAGGTAACGTTTCCCAGTCCGTCCATCGCAAACACGATCACATCGCTGTCTACAGGATATTCGATTTGGATAAAGCCGTATCGATCCATGATATCCACGATTTCGGGTTCGGTAACCGTTACTCCGCCTGATCGTGAATCCCTCGGTTCGCCACAAATTTGATCTTCTCGATTCCACAGGTAGTAGTAGGTTTCGCCCCAGCTACGTATATCGTCCATCTGCGCGCACAGGTCGGTATAATTGTTCTGCACAAAGGCGATGATCTGTTTACGTTTCGGGGTGCGGAAATCCGGACGATGATCGCCGAACCGCGCCCAGCCGAGGTAGAGCGCGCTCAGCATACTGATCACCATCGAACAGCAGAGTATGCATAGGGCGCGTTTCCCAAAATAGCGTTTTCGTTTCATCGGGGATTCCTCCTGTGCCGCGTTTCTTTGTAACCTTATTCTAACAGATGCGACCGCTTTTTTCTACCTTTTTTCGACATCTCAACAATTTCCGCCGCGAAAAAAACTTTGTCTGAGCGGTTTACAAAATCGGAAATGCGTGCTATAATACATTTGAAAACAGAATATTGGGAGTTCACGGGTGTTCGCATGAAAGTGCGAATGAAAAGGGAACGGAGTGAAAATCTCCGACAGGACCGCTGCTGTGATGCGGAGCCGCGCGCAAAACGTCATTGGCGAAAGCCGAGAAGACCGCGCGAGGGCGAAGATGCTAAGTCAGAAGACCTGCCTGTGAATTGCGTATCACCTTCTTCGGACTAAAGAAAGATATGTGCCTGCGCCATCCGAAACGCCGAACGGATGGTTATGCGGCGGCGACGCCGTGGGAATGAGCGGTTTCCTTTTCCCGCAATTCATCTATGCAGTATGCAGAATCGATTGGACGAAGAATCTGATCCGATTCTGTTTTTTGTTCTCACATCGGGGCGCGGACGCGCTCCGGTGCGGGATACAGACGCGCGGGTTCGCTCCCAATCCGATCGTTGATTTTGCCATCATTCGTGGACGTTGAACGTGTATATCGTCCGCTATCGTCGTATCCCCCCGACGAATATAGATGGAGGCGAGCGGATTGGGCCCCGATCGCCAACCGGGGCTGTGCCGGAACGAATGGCGTTCCGCACAGCCCCTTTGATTTGTCTGAAATCAACACAAAACGCCGTTTGTGTCGTTCATTTTGCACTCCCTCGCCGGTATAATGAAACCATCAAATGAAGGAGGCAGACATTATGAACACCGATAAGATTTACGCAGAACACATCGCCAACGAATACGCGCCCAAGGATACATCCAGGGTAGTCGCGCTGCGCAAGCTGGACGCAAAGGCAAAGCTGCCGGCAACCATCTTTACCTACACCGTCGGCATCATCGCCGCCCTGGTCTTCGGCACGGGCATGTGCCTTACGATGGGGCAGATCGGCAGCGGCACCACGGGCGCTTTTATCGCCGGCATCATCATCGGCATTATCGGCATGGCGGGCATGGGCATCAATTATCCCATCTACAAAAATCTGCTGGCGAAGGGCAAGCAGAAATACGCGTTCGAAATCATGGAACTGGCGAAGGAAATCAGCGAAAAATAAGCCATGGCGCGGGCAAGAATGATTTTGCAAAGGCTGCTGCGCCCGCCCAGATGGGCGATGATCGCCATCCCGCCGCTGTCCTTTGTGGCGCTGATCTACCTGTTGGCCGTTCAAAATACGCAAAGCGCACCGGCATACGCAATATACGGTATCCTGATCGCCGCTGTCATGCTGCTGCGCGGCAGAAAAAACAGAAGGGAAGGGATCGCCCATTGAACAAATCGGAAAGCAAATACTTCGCAACCGCCGCCAAAATGGACGAGGCTTTTTTGACGCTTCTGGAAAAGAAAGATTTTGCCTACATCACGGTCAAGGAAATCTGCGAAGCGGCGGGCGTTCATCGCTCCACCTTCTATCTGCACTATGAAACGATCGGCGATCTATTGGCGGAGAGCGTTTCGCACATGAACGATCAATTCCTCGCCTACATGGCGAAGGATTCGAAAAGCTTTGTAGCAAAGCTGCGCGATTGCCCGCTGGACGAATTGTATCTGCTTACGCCGGAATATCTGACGCCGTATCTGAATTACATTCGGGAAAACCAGCGCCTGTTTCGCACGGGACTGGAAAACGCCGCCACGCTGCGGCTGGAGGACAGCTATGCGGGGCTTTGCCAGCATGTGCTGACGCCCATACTGGATCGCTACGGCGTTCCCGCGCAGGATCGCGCTTATCAGATCGCATTTTATATCCATGGGTTGATGGCGATCATCACCGAATGGCTCAAAAACGATTGCGCCGATTCCATAGAACACATCATCTCAGTCATGCACAGCTGCGTAAGATGGCGGGCGGACGATTGATAGAGATCGCCGCCCGCCACATACGTAAGTTTCTTCACAATGCGCGGCACGAATCACAAACGATCAATGGCTTTTTCATCGTTCGTTTTCTTTGAATTTTTCCTTGTCCAGCATCTTAATGACCTTAGCCGGATTGCCGACCGCTACGGCGTAATCCGGCACATCCTTTGTAACGACGGATGCCGCTCCGATTATGGCGTGCCGCCCGACGCGCACGCCCGGAAGCACGGTCGCGCCCGCGCCGATCCATGCATAATCTCCGATTTCAACCGGCTTGCAGGTGAGCACATTCAGATCATAGGGATCATGGTTGTTGGAAATCAGCTGCACGTTCGCGGCGATGCGGGCATAATCTCCGATTTTGATGCCGCCCCGCGCCATGGCGAGCAGATTGGAATTGACAAAAACGCCCTTGCCGATTTTCCGCATATCCAGCGCCGCGCCGGAAAGCGGGGGGGCGATCGTGCTGCCCTCGCCCAGACGATCGCCCATCAATTCATGAAGCAGCGCGTTGTATTCCTCCGAGAAGGGCAGCGTATGGTTGAGCCGGTACAATAGCTGCGCCGAGCGCTGCCGCTGGGCGCTGTGTTCGGCGGATACGGCGCCCAGATCGACGCGGATTTCTTCACAATTCATTTATTCTGCCTCCCGTACCCACTTTTCAAGCGCGCCCTTTGCGCCGTCCACGCCGCTTCCGTAAATGGCAAGCCCTTTTGCGACGGTCGCGCCAGACGCGGCCTTTTGAATATCCCGCACGGTATGGGCAAGACCGCTGCCCTCGTGCGTGCAGAAGGGATGGATGGTCTTGCCGGTAAAATCGTAATGCTCCAGGAACGTATAAACCGCCATCGGCATCGTGCCCCAATAATTCGGATAGCCCAGATAGATTTCATCGTAGGCATTCAGATCGTCGGGCAGATTCAACACCTCCGGTCGGGCGTTTTTCTGCAAATCGGCCTTCGCTTCGGCGATGCAGGTCTGGTAATCCTCGGAATATGGCTGCGCCTGATCGATGCTGTAAAGTTCGCCGCCGGTCAGGTCGGCAAGCATTTTCGCCGCCCTTTCGGTATTGCCGACGGCAATGCGGCGATACGCGCCGCCAAAATAGTTCTCTCCCGCGCGGGAGTAAAATGCAATCAATTTCGCCATGTTCATTCTCCTTTCCACCGGTTACTTCTATTGTAGCCCAACTTCCCTGCGCAATCAATTCTGCTTTTTCGATTTTTGGATAAGTAAAACTGATGCGAAATTCGGGTGCGGTCAGATCGTTTTCAGGAAATCATTTACCGCGCGGTTAAACGCCGTCGGGTTTTTGTTCGCGATAAAATGATCGCCCGGAATGATGGTCAGCTTCGCGTTGGGCAGATGCGCCGCGATTTCCTTCGTGTGCGATTCTTTGATCATGTCCCGCGTTCCGCAAATGACCAGTGCGGGCGCCGCAATCTGCATCAGCTCCGATGGGTCGATGTTCGGATCATTCACCATCAAACCGAGCATTTCGGCGTTTCGTTTCGCATCCGCCGATTTCGCGGCAAAGCGTTTGGCAATTCGGTATCCGATCTCGATCGGAATCTGCGTCGCCCGCTTTACGCCCGCGGGATTGAGATTTCCGCCGTTCAGGATCAACGCCCGCACCATATCCGGATGCCGCATCGCGAATTTCATCGCGATATTCGCGCCGTCCGAAAATCCCAGAATCGCCGCGCTCGCGATCCGATGCTCCCGCATGAAATCATATAAATCGCGGGCGAACTGCGCAATGGTAAACGGCGCGTTCCCCCGCGGCGATTTGCCGTGCCCACGCGTATCCGGCACGATCACGCGATATCGATCCTGAAAATAATCGATCTGATGTTTAAAATAGGAACTGTCTTCGCCGTTTCCGTGCAGAAGTATCAGCGCGTCGCCGCTTCCCGCTTCCCGATAATACAATTCGATGTCCATCTGTTCCTCCCCAATCGCGCAATCCGATGGAACGCGCCGTTACATTTTCAAGATTTCGTTCCCGCCAACCGATTGATTTCATTATATTGTACCTCTCCCGAAAAAGCAAGAATCGCAAAAACGGTTCCTTGTGGTCGCGCGCAATGTGTGGCTTATTCATGCAATGGGCTTCTCAATAGCGAATATCAAAAAAGTAATGAATAATTGCGACGATCCGACCATATCCTATCAAAAAGAAGAGAATGAAGTTGAAATAAAGCGACATTTTTTCAATACACTATCAAAGTTTTTTGAAACAAGCATAGAAACATAGTCAATTCGCTTGAATCTTTGATAGATGTGTGCTAAAATAAGCATAGACAGGAGGAATCTGCAATGCTCCCTGAAGAATTAGTCACTTTAATTCGCAAAATTCAAAAGAACCGATCCGAAGGCCCCAATCTTGAAGTCAAAACTGCGCATATGGATTGCCCCAGGCTTTACGATACGCTGTCCAGCTTTTCCAACCAGACGGGCGGCGGAATCATCGTATTCGGTTTATCAGAAAAAGATAAGTTTGCCATTGTTGGCGTGAATGATGTGCAGACACTTCAGAAAAGCGTCACTGAGCAATGCACAGACCAGATGCAGCCGCCCGTTCGAATGGTGTTTACCATGGCGGAAATCGATGGAAAAAACGTCTGCGCGGCGGAAATTCCGGGGCTGGATGTTGCAGATCGCCCCTGCTACTACAAGGGAAAGGGACGCGTGAAGGGATCGTACATCCGTGTGGGCGATGGAGATTTCGTCATGACGGATTTGGAGTTATACAGCTTTGACGCCTTCCGTCGCCATGTGTACGATGATGTACGCCCCATTGAGCGCGCCAGCATGGAATTACTGGATCAGGACGCAATTGCGGCCTATATCCTTCAAAAAAAGCAGGCACGTCCGGGCTTTGCAAAGTTGAACGAGGGACAAATTCGCGATATGCTCGGATTGACCTCCGGAAACGTTCCGACACTGGCCGCCGTACTGAATTTTGGTATTTATCCGCAGGGGGTGTTGCCCCAGCTGGCCATTACCGCCATTGTTGTTCCCGGTACCGAGATCGGCGACACGCGAGGCGCTGTGCGCTTTCTGGACAACAAACGCATTGAGGGAACGCTGAACAGCATGCTGGAAGATGCAATAACCTTCTGTGCGCGCAATATGAAGCGACGAACGATCATCAACGCGCAGACCGGACGAAGGGAGGACACAACAGAATATCCGCTGACGGCCATCCGCGAAGCGGTACTAAACGCTCTGATCCATCGAGATTACAGCCGATATACCGAAGGTACGCCGATTCAGATTGCGTTCTTTGACGATCGTCTGGAAATTCATAGCCCCGGTTGTCTGTATGGTCGTTTGACGGTGGATCAGCTCGGAACTGCGCGCCCCGATTTGCGAAATCCAACGTTGGCTGTCATGGCAGAAGCGCTGACGGCGGCTGAGAACCGCTATTCCGGTATTCCAACGATACGGCGCGAAATGGCTGCGTGTGGTCTTCCGGCTCCAATTTTTGAAAACCGCCGTGATGAGTTTGTGGTAACGCTGAAAAATCAGGTGGTAGAACTGACGCAGGGCGCTGTCCCCGCTGAAGAAAACCACGGCAGAGATTTGCGCAGCTTTTGCAGCATTCCCCGCACAAGGGAAGAAATTGCAAACTATCTGGGAATCAATGTTTCAAACTACATGATGAAAAAATATGTTACGCCGCTGCTGGAAAACGGTACGCTGCGCATGACGTACCCGGAAAAGCCCCGCAGCAAAAAGCAGGCATATGTGATCACAAATGCAGAACAGGATAAGGGACATTGTGGGGTACTTTGGATGAAAACAAACAGCAAGGATGAATTATGAAAATCAGGTGCATATGGGAGCATAACGGGAGCGACAGCATTTTGTATTCGGCGGATTTTATCGGCGCATATACGAGAGGGCAGACTATGGATGAAGCCATCCGGAAGATGCCTTCCGAAATTGCATCTTATCTGAAATGGACGGGCGCGCCGCACGCCGACGCGCCGGAGCCTGAAATCGTGCAGGAAAAGGCGTCTGCGCTTGCGATTTCCGACGCGGATTCGGATATACTTTTCGATCGGGAGCGGGAAGCGCTCAGCGCGGCCGAATACGAAGCGCTCAAATCGCTCGCGCTGAAATCCGCGCAGGACTTTTTCAAGCTGTATCAGGCGATACCGGATCGGAACAAAAGCTGCCTGCCCGCCAGAGCGACGTTCTACGGATCGGTTCCGCGCACGGCATACGAAATGTATGAACATACGAAAAATGTCAATCGCTATTATTTCAGCGAAATCGGCGTTGACGCGGACAACGCCGGAACCATCGCAGAATGTCGGGCGCGGGGATTCGCGCTGCTGGAACAGCAGCCGGATTTTCTGAAAAATGAAGTTTTCCACGGCAGCTACGATGAACTCTGGTCGCTGCGAAAGGCGCTGCGCAGATTCATCTGGCACGACCGCATCCACGCCAAAGCCATGTATCGAATGGCACTCAAAACCTTCGGCGGAAACGCCATACCCAATGTGTTTTATTTTGATTTGTAATAGCTCTACATATATAGTAACGGGGCATGACATTCTGTGAATTGGTCATGCCCCGGTCAGTTTCTTCGGCAATTGATGAAGACCACATCGCTTTGTCCGCGGTATTAGAAGTTCCCCCTCAACCGATAGGCTTTTTGCGATTTTATTTTGCAAAAATCACGCGTTCAGACGCTACAGAAACAGAGTTATCACACGTCATCCTCAAAACACCGAAAACACAGGCACAGCAAAGAACATCAATCGTGCATCAAAAAGCTCATGCAAACACATCTGCAGGCATACATTTCAAGAAAAATCCAAGATGTTAAAAATTTTTTCGACATTTCACACAACAATAGCTTGCATTGTGTTTGAATATGTGATGCAATCGAATTAGGCAGGGGGTGATAAAATGCTCGACGGATTTTCGACGTATCTTCCAACATACGGAGAGGCTACAATAACATTAACAAAGAACGGTCTGGGCATAAGCAAGACCACGCTTTCAAAGCTCGGCTAACCTGAGAACGTACCATGCCAAAGCCTGACAATCCTGACCAGTCTGCGGCATTCTCCAATCCGGACAAGTCCGAG
>CAKUKP010000052.1 GCA_934663625.1 uncultured Clostridia bacterium | reverse complement strand
TGCAGTTGGAGAACGCAGAATCGCCGATATCAGTCACGCTGTCAGGGATTACGATGCTCGTCAGGCTGCTGCATCTGGAAAACGCAGAATCGCCGATGCCGGTTACAACGTCAGGAATCGTAACGCTTACCGCACTCGAATCGCAGTCCGAAACGGATTGCCCTTTGAAATAGAGCAAATCGTTGTCCAGCAAACAATACGATGCTCCATAACTATTAATTGCTTTTGCAGCCTGACCATTGAATGTACAGCGCAGTTTGGCGGGACAATTGTTGAATGCATCAACGCCAATATTGGTCACGCTGTCGGGGATCACAATGCTCATAAGACTGTTACAAGCTTGGAATGCATAGCTACCAATGCTGGTTACACTGTCGGAAATCGTAACGCTTGTCAAGCTGCTGCATCCGGAAAACGCACCACTGCCGATGCCGGTTACACCATCAGGAATCGTAACGTTTACCGCATTCGAATCGCAACCTGAAATGGATTGACCTTTGAAATAAAGTAGATCGTTGTCCGGTAAACAATACGATGCTCCATAATCATTAATTGCTTTTGCAGCCTGCCCATTAAATGTACAACGCAGTTTTGCGGGGCAATTTTTGAACGCAGAATTGCCAATGTTTGTTACGCTATCGGGAATTACGATGCTCGTCAAGCTGCTGCAAACAGAAAATGCACCATTGCCGATGCTGGTCAAGTTGTTGGGGAGTACAACGCTCGTCAGGCTGCTACATCCGGAGAACGCATAATCACCGATGCTGGTTACGCTGTCGGGGATCGCAATGCTCGTTAGGTTGTTGCAGTTGGAGAATGCAGAATAACCGATGCTGGTCACACCGCTTGGAATCGTTATACTTGTAAGTTTGTTGCAACCATGAAACGAATAGGTTCCGATGTTCCTCACTCCGTCGGGGATTACAATGTTCGTCAGACTGCTGCATCCGGAAAACGCAGAATCACCCATGAAGGTCACGCTATCGGGAATTACTATGCTCGTCAAGCTGCTGCAATAACTGAAGGCATCATCACCAATATTGGTCACACTGTTGGAAATTACAATGCCCCTCAAACTGCTGCAATCATAGAACACGCCCTCGCCGATGTTGGTTACACCATCGGAAATGATTACCGATTCGATTTTGTCAGTGCGGTATCTCCAAGGGGTGGCTGGAGAAAAACTTCCTTGATCATAACCATAATCCGCCATCGCGCCCGTTCCTGTGATGGACAGAACGCCTTCCGAATCAAGCGTCCATGTAACATTATCGCCTTCCGCGCCGCAATCGCCGGATGCGATGATTTCCGCCGACGCCGCGCCTATGCAGAGCAGTGCAAGCATAATTACGGCTGCTGCGATCCAAAGCCGGATGTTCTTCATGTGTATACCTCCCACAATGTAAATCCTTATTGCCATAATTATACAATTATTTCCAGCGTATTTCAAGTTTTTTTACGAGAAAACGCCATCTTCTTCGACATGATCATATCGCGCTGCTTTTTTCGTGGTATTATTCCGCGCAAATGACCTGATCCACGGGGATATCATGCGCTTCGACCTCCAGATGATTTAGCATCTGGAAGGGATAGCACAGCGCGATCAGCGGGTGGTTTGGGTGCTTTTCAAGATATTTATCGTAGAAGCCGCCGCCATAGCCGATGCGGTGTCCCTCCGGATCGAAGGCGAGTCCGGGCATCAGAATCAGCGCCGTTTCATCGTCCGCGATGGGTTCATCGTAGGTCGGTTCGGGAATATCCCAGCCGCCGGGCGCGAGCTTCTGCAGATCATCGATCCACAGAAAGCGCATTTCATCGCCGTACACCTTCGGCACTGCCACGCGCTTGCCATCCGCAATGGCGCGGTGGAAGATTTCCCATGTGCGCACCTCCTGATTGTAGGGAAGGTAGATATAGATTGATTTTGCGTTAAGATAAGCGTCCGTATCGTACAGCTTCGCGCACAGCTGGCGGCTGTAGCTTTCGATCTGTTCCTGCGTCATGGCGCGCTTCTTCGCGCCGATTTCGCGGCGCAGCGCTTTTTTATCCAACATAATAAAATCACCTGCAAAAAACGGGAGAGGTTTTACCTCTCCCGCAATACTGATTTGAATTACATCAGGGGTTCCATGCCGAGTACCGGATGACCCTTCTCGGTCAGGAAGGCGTAGAGCTCTTCCATATCCTCGGTAACGGTTTCATCGGCGATCATATCGGCAAAGTTCTCGATGCCGTACAGCTCGAACGCGGATTCGTTCAGGCGATCCTTCACCTGATCCTTCAGCGCCTTCGGCAGCCATACGATACGGGCGAGACCGCCTTCCGCCTTCATGAACTTCTTGGAAGCGATGAAGTGCTTGCCGTGACCCATGAAGCCCGGAGTCTGCACGCCGCCGCCGGTCATGGAAGCCATTTCGGAGAAGGTCATGCCCAGAGGTGTCATGCCAGCATGTTCGCGGTTGACGATGACCACGCCGTTGCTCAGCGGTTCGATACCGCAGATGCACTCGAAGCAGCCGCAGCTGGTCATGGGATCTTCCATGATGGAGTACAGCGTTACCTTTTCCAGCGCGCCGTGGGAGTACTTGAATACGGCTTCGTTTACGTCCTCGTAGGAGCCCAGACGCTCGTCGATCGGACGGGTCTTGGGAACGATCTGGCAGGGACCCTGCGGATCCAGTTCGTTGGTGGCCTTCGCGTCCAGCCAGGAAACGGCGCCGCACAGACCCAGACGCTCGGGGGTAACGATGCAGACGTGCGAGGGGGAGAACGCCTGGCACAGAATGCAGGTGTAGAATACGTCTACGGATTCATCGGTCAGGCTCTTCAGGCGCTCGTCGCGATGATCGAATACGCGGTTGCCCATTTCGCGCAGTTCCTTCACCTTTTCCGGATCGGTGTAGATGCGCACCTGGCACTTATCGACAACGGCGTCGAAATCGCTCTTGATCTTGGCGTACAGAACCTCGCCGATGTGCTTTGCACGGAAGCCCGCGTCAAACGCGGCCTTGCTCACGCGGATACGGATCATATCGCGCTGGCCGGTGTGCATAACGCCTTCGATGCAGTTCAGGAAGCTGTGGAACTTACGCTCCATAACGCCTTCGAAGTCGGTCTGCATGTTCTTGCCCGCAACATCCACGATATAGGCGATCGGGATCTTGCTGCCGAATTCGAAGCTGTCGAAGTCGGGACCTTCCACGATGATGGCGTGATCTTCGATCTCGTGCGCTTCCTTGGTCTGAACAAGTTCCAGACAGTCTACGCGGGAACCGTCCATTTCGATCTGCATATCCTTGCGGCGGATGATTTCGCCTTCGAACGCGGAGGAATACGCCACGGGGATATCGATGTTGGTGACCTTGATCTTGATATCGCGCGCTTCCAGAGAAGTTTCGATCCAATCCTTGGTATTGGTGTTGATGATCAGGGACTTCGGAACCGCCCACATATCATCGGTATCGTTGGTGATGACCGGGAAGCCCAGCTTGATCGCGCCCGCGCCGCAGGCAACGGTGATATCGTTTACCGGCGCATAGGCGTTGACGAACGCGAAGATGCGCTTCATGGTGTAATCATGGAATGCTTCCGCATCGCCCGGAGTGGTCGCGCCGAAGATCATGGTCGCGCGGGTTACCAGGGAGATGATGTGGCCGACGGACCAGATATCATCGCCGACGGGAACAACGCGTACCGGGAAGCCGGTGGCAACGCCCGCGGAATGCACCTGATCGATGATGCCGCCGATCATGAATACGAAGATACCGCGGGACTGATAGCCCTTCACGGTTTCAACCGCTTCTTCAACGGAGGGAGCGGGGCCGATCATAACCACGAATCCGGGGATATCGCGGGTAACCAGCGGAACGCCCAGCTCGCGCACCTCGGCGTCGGTGAAATGGCCATGGTACTGGGTGCCCTCATAGGGCTTGGGATTGCGGGCATACTTGCACGCTTCGATTACTTCCGCGCAGCAGGCGGTAGCAACGCCGCTGTCGAAGATGGACTTGGTGCGGTAGGTGCGGCCCATCATGGCGCGCAGATCCGCCAGCGCTTCCTTCAGCTCGCTCAGCTTGGTAACCTTCTTGCCCAGGTAGGCATAGATGCAGGCGAGGAAATAAGCGGTATCGGGCATAGTCATGGGGGCGTCTTCACCCAGCTCGGCGATAACCTGATTCAGCTCCGATTCAGCCTTGAAGTACATTTCGTCGGAACCGCGGAATACTCTGTCAAACAGACCCATCTATGTTCTCATTCCTTTCATGTTTCAATTCTTCTCGTTGTCGATTCGATCTTTGATCGCCCGAATCTCTTCAACTGCGGCGGCGCTCACATCGAAGGGGGATACGCCGCGTCGATCCGCGTCGATCACCTCTGCATTGTAGTGAATCATGCCCAGCAGCACGTCCTCCGGAATGCGGCTTCGGATGAATTCCTCATCCTCTGGCGTGCGCACCTTATTGGCGACCACGCGCACCCGCGTGATGCCCAGATCAGCCGCCAGCTGGCGTACCTTCTGGTAGGTTTGCACGCTGCGCGCGCCCGGTTCAATCACCACGATGAACTGATCCATCATGCTCGCCGTGCCTCTGCCCAGATGCTCGAGTCCGGCTTCCATATCCATGATCACCACATCGTCCTTGCGGAATACAAGGCTGGTTAAAATGGCCTTCAGCATTACGTGCTCAGGACATACGCAGCCGCTGCCGCCGGTTTCTACCGTGCCCATCACCAGCAGCTTTACGCCGTTGATCTCCTTCGCGTATGCGTCGGGGATATCGCTTACCTGCGGGTTGAGCTTGAAGAGTTTATTCAGGTTGTTCGCGCCCGTGCGTTCTTCTACCAGCTTGCGCATTTTGGAAATCGGTACGATGGAATTAACTTCCTCCTCCGAAAATCCCAGCGCCAGCCCCAGATTGGCGTCCGGATCCACGTCCGCCGCCAGCACAGGCCGTCCTTCGCTTGCGTACAAACGGGCAAGAACCGCGGAAAGCGTGGTTTTGCCAACGCCGCCCTTGCCGGTAATCGCAACTTTCATAGTGCAAAGATCCTTTCAGAATCCGGCGTACCCGGATCAGATGTTCAGTGCTGCACGCTTTTCTTCGATCGCATCGATCATGAGATCGCCCAGCTTTTCGATATCGGTTTCAACGGTGAAGTTTGCGCCGACCCAGTCCTTGATGGAGCCCTGCAGCAGGCCTTCCACCGCGGGACCGCCCTTGGTGTAGGGGTTAACGCCCAGATAGGTGTCGATACCGGTGGCGACGACGTAGTTGCCGATGGAAACCGCTTTTTCGGACATCCATTCGGGCGCGCAGCCGACGACCGGAACCTGGGCAATATCGATGCCCCAATCCTTGGCGATATCGCTGGCGAGGATCATCATACGGGAAATATCAACACAGGAGCCCATGTGCAGGATCGGCGGAATGTCAACCAGTTCGCATACGCGGCGCAGACCTTCGCCGCACAGCGATTTGGCTTCCTTGGAGAGCAGACCTGCCTTGCCCGCCGCCTGCGCGGAGCAGCCGGACACGATCACGATGATATCGTTCGCGATCAGCTTCTTCATCAGCTCGATATGGGCGGTGTCGGGGCGTACCTTCGGGTTGTTGCAGCCAACCATCGCGACCGCGCCGCGCAGAACGCCGGCCTTTACGCAGTCGATCAGGGGCAGCATGGTGTTGGTGGGATCAACGTGGCTGTTGGTAACGCCGTCCAGACACTTCTTGATGGCTTCGACGGAATAACCTACGGTTGCGTTGGCCTTAAGCTGCGGAATGTTTACCAGCTCCGGTTTGCGGTTCTTGAAGTTGCGGATCGCCATTTCGACGATCTTCTTTGCGTTTTCGCCGGCGGTTTCCTCATGGAATTCAATGAATTCGGAATCGGGCATGCGGGCGATCGGGCTGGTGGTGATGAACTTGGTGTGGAAGCACTTGGAAAGCGGGCCGAGCGCGGGGAAGATGCACTGCACATCGACGACGATGGCTTCGCATGCGCCCGTCAGAACCACGTTTTCCTGCTGCAGGAAGTTGCCGGCCATCGGGATGCCGTGGCGCATCGCAACTTCGTTTGCGGTGCAGCATACGCCCGCGATGTTGATGCCCTTCGCGCCCTGTTCCTTGGCGAGCGCGATCATCTCGGGATCGTTGGCGTAGAATACGATCATTTCGGACAGCGACGGATCATGGCCGTGGACAATGATGTTTACCATGTCCTTTTCCATGACGCCGATGTTCGCGGTGGTATCGATCGGCTTCGGCGTTCCGAACAGAACGTCGGAAAATTCGGTGCCCATCATGGATCCGCCCCAGCCATCGGACAGGCCGGCGCGCAGGGACTGGCGAACCAGCGCCTCGGGTAGGGAGGAACAGCCCATATGGGTCATATGCAGGGACTGGGAAACCTCGCGGTCAATCGCGCGGGGCTCGATGCCGTTCTTCGCCCAGATTTCCTGACGGGATTCGGGAGCGCGCTTCAGGAAACGCTGTACGCCGAAGGGCTTGCCGTATTCCAGAAGACCGGTGTAGGCAACCTCGTGCGCAACTTCATAGATATCGCGGCCTTCGGTTTCAATGCCCCATTCCTTTGCGATGCGCAGCAGCTTTTCAGGATCCTTTACCTGGTAGTTTCCGCCTTCCTTGGCCAGATACAGCGTGTGCGCGATGGAACGGCCGTGGTCGGAGTGGGTGGCGGAGCCGCCGGCGGTGAAGCGCAGGTAGTTGCGCGCTACAATGCCGTCCGCGTCGCAGCCGCAGATGCCGCGGGGAGATTTCGGAGTGATGCGGCAGGGACCCATGGAGCAGATGCGGCAGCAAATGCCCTCTTCGCCGAACTTGCAGTGCGGCGTCTGGTTCTTAACGCGCTGCTGCCAGGAATCGGCGCCGACCTTCTTCCCGGTTTCGAGCAGGGCGTCGGTCGCCGCCTCCATCTGTTCAAGCGTGATAAAGGTGTTGTTATTCATTTCCATTAGAGCTTCTTCCTCCCAAAGATTATTTGGTGAAACAACATACCATCCGTGTAGGTACAGCGGAGGGGGTATACGAAAATATACTTCCGCTCCGATTGGGAAGCGACACGGCGCACAGACCCAATCATGGATACTGTTATTCTAACAAATTGACGCTGCAAAGTCAATCCCAAATCCCGCAAGGGGGGATTTTTTACAACAAAAATCGTACAAAATTCGGCACATGGCGAGTTTCTATGAATTTGTTTGCCAAAATTTGCGATGCGGCATTGCGTTTTTGTCGGATTCCGTGTATAATGCAATCAAGAGTAATTTTGGAGGTTGTATCATGAAGAAGCTTTCTGTCCGGAAGGACGAACGTTGCATGGCTTGCTTGGGCTGCGTCCGCGCATGCTCCGAGGCGTTTTATAAGGTATTCGATCAGGCGAAATCCTGCATCCAGATCGTCGAAAAGAACGGCGAACCCAAGGTAAACGTATGCATCCAGTGCGGCAAGTGCATGCGCACGTGCAAGCATGAAGCGATCACCCAGAATCCTAAGACCGGCGTATACATGATCAATAAGAAAAAGTGCGTCGGCTGCGGCGAATGCGTCGCGGCGTGCCCGATGAAGGTCATGGTGCTTCAGGGCGAAACCGTTTCCAAGTGCATCTCCTGCGGTATCTGCGCCAAGGCGTGCCCGATGGGACTGCTCGAAGTCATCGAAAAGTAATTCAGGTATATATCCTATACAACGTCGGAAACCGATCGGTTTCCGGCGTTTTTTATGCCCGCGGCGGGAGAGGGGCTTCCGGTGTGTCGAAGGTTTTAGCAAAAAACACTATTGACAATTCGAAACTATTAAATATAATACAGTAGTGAAAGCGAACGAGAAAGGAGCCGGTTATGAACGCGCAATACAAGAAGGGCGTGCTGGAGCTGTGCGTGCTGTCGCTGCTGCACCGGCGCGACTGCTACGGATATGAAATATCCGATTTCCTGTCGCAGCACATCGAAATCGCCGATGGAACGGTGTATCCGATCCTGCGCAAGCTGAAAGCGGATGGATTATTGACTACCTACTTACAGGAGGAAAGCGGGGGGCCGCCCCGCAAGTATTATCAGCTTACGGCGCTCGGCCGCGAAACCTATCAAAGCGACCGCGCGGAATATCTCAGGTTTGCAAAATCGGTAAGAACGCTGCTGGAGGATGAGAACGATGAAAAAGCATGAATTCATGGCGCGCCTTGAAAATGAGCTGCGCAGAAGAAACGTTGCGGACAGTGCAGATGTGATCGAGGAATACGAACAGCACTTCGCCTTCAAGCTGGCGGACGGCTATTCCGAGGAAGAAATCGCGGCGCGGCTGGGCAAACCGGAGGAGCTGGCGGCGCAGTTTGCCGAAACGGACGCGCCGAAACAGAAGGGCAATAACAAATAAATCAGAGCCTGTCGCGGGAATGCATCCTGCAGCAGGCTCTGAACGGTTCTAAGGAGATGTGAAATGGAACAGGTTGTGCCGCGCTACAGGATTCGCGCCATCGTGTAGGCGGCCATGCAGGCGCACAGAAGAATCCAGACGGCTGCAAGCGTATACTGCGGCTGAAGCCTGCGCAGAAGCGAATGATCGCGGACTTCCACGCAATCCAGCGTGCGGGCGAGCATGTAGGCCAGCGGTAGAATGCAGGTGATGATGTAGCGTCCCTGCGCCTGAAAATCGCGGAAGTACGATTGCAGCAGTGAAACGGCGATGCATGACGCCGACGATGCAAAGAGGAGCAGAAGCAGCGGCCATCTGTCCTTTTCCGCGCGGGTTCGCACGGCGTTGATCAGGTATGCGATCGTGCCGCCGATGAAAATGGCGAAATATGCGTAATAAACTACGGGCGGCGCATAATAGCGCATATTGCCGAATACGCCGATGAAGCTTTTGATGCTCTTTCGGAACCACATGAATTTATCATAGGCGCACATGTATGTAAACGAGTAGCCCATATCATATGCGCATTGAAATCCAAGATGCTGTGCTTCCGTGTTGCTTTTCGCGGTGAGTTCGGCGGACATGCCCAGAAAATCCATATTGTGATGGTAGGCGGTTCGGATGAACTGCCATCCGGCAAGGCACAGCGCGACGGCGAAAATCAACAGCCCGCGCTTTAAGATAAATGATCCCTTATGATCGATGCGCGGATCGGATCGGCAGGTTGCGATGCAGAATACGACCGCCAGCAAAAGCCAGCCGTATACGGTATAATAGGAAAGCAGGCAAATCGCCATGGAAACGCCGACGGCGGCGCACCATCCGACGGACCAGTGATTGTCCCGTCCGCCGACGAGGGTATACAGCAGCATACTTACGCCGAACAGGGAAAGGGCATCGTTGTTCTGATACATTCCGAGGAACAGTACCTGCGGCAAAAAGCAGACCAGAACGGCAAACAATCGGGCGGAGGAACGCTTTTCAAACAGCCTTTTGCCCAGCAGCAGACAGAAGGCACAGCAGCCGGTGACGGAAAGCACGCTGCACATTCGCGCGCCCAAAAGCGCCGCACGCTGCGATTCGGTGATCAGACCGGCGCATTTGGCGAATACAGCGCCGATTATGGAGGAAAGGTATGGACGGGTAGCATAGGAAAAGCCCCAGTTTTCGATGATCAGTTCGGGTTCGTTTCCCGTTGGCAGCGCCGCATGATCGATGATCCATCGGGTCAGCTTCAGGCGTTCGCCCTCATCCGGGCATTGTTCAAAGGGCAGCAGGTACGCGCCGATCAGGCAGATCAGGAATACGCAGGACAGAATCACCCATTCAAAGGTTTCAAAGGCTTTGTTGCGGCAGTTTCCGCGCGTCGGTTGCATAAGTATCCTTCCTTTGCATTTGTAATCCGGGAACAGGCACGCAAAAACGGCAGGAACGGTAGGGTTCCTGCCGCATCAATTCTGCGTCAGCCGACGGAATTGGAATCATCGATGGGCTGCGCGTCCGCCGTATCCTCGACGGGGGCGGTATCGTCGGTCGGTTCTACGCCTTCGCCGCCGGAGAACAGCGCTCCGGTAGCTGCGGTTTCGCCGTAGCTCGCCTTGCCGTCGGTCACGGTGAAGCTGTCGTCAAATTCCTGATAGCTGTATACGTTGTTGCCGTTCGCATCGGTGTAGGCGAGTACAACGCCCAGACCGAATTCGCCGTTGCCGTACCAGCTTACATCCAGGAAGCTTTCGAATTCGCTCATCTCAGGATTTGCGCACAGCGCGTCGGAATGATCGGTCTTGCTGATGCCTTCCATGGTAATCGCCTCGTAAACCACCTGAATGCCGCTCGCCTTGTGGGTAACGATCAGGAACGGCTTGACGTTCGCCGCGTCGTAGGATTCTTCGTTGATATAGGCGTAAGCGTCGATCTGCACAACCTGACTGTTATTCGGCTCGGAGATGTACAGCTTCGTCACGGCGCGCACAGCGTCGTTCGCTGCTGCGGGCACGCTGAAGCCGGAGGTAGCGTATTCCGAGAACGTTTCCGCCGGAATCTCGGTCGGAACAGGGGTGGGCGTTGCGATCGGGGTCGGCACGGGCGTGGGCTCCGCGGTCGCGATAGGCGTTGCGGAGGGCCTGGGTGTGGGCGCTTCCGTAGCCGCAGCGGTGGCGGCGGTTTCAATGGGCGCTTCGGTTTGCGCGGTCAGCGCGTTCGCCATCTGAATCGGTTCGGGCGTTTCGGTCGGCGCAGGCGCGGGCGCTTCGGTCGCGTTGGGCGCCGCGGTCACTTCTACATAGGGGCGCACGGTGACGCTTGGATCCTTGATGCTGTCCGACCAGTCGAATTTATCCAGCAGGCAGTACACCGCGAATACAATAATGGCAATGAAGATCAGGCCGCAGAAGAAGCGAACCACGGCGATGCCCTTATTATTGCGCTTATAACCCTTTTGCATAAGTATTTCCTCCGATACAGGATTCATTTATACGATACCATCATATTAGCCAACTGACGATTAAATGTCAACGAAAAAATTCAGATTTTAAAATTTTGTTACAATTCATGGGGAGAATATGAAGAAAATGCCAATCGAAGGCATGCTTCCCTCGATTGGCGTCGCGTTACAGCAGGGGTTTCAAATACTTTCCGGTAAGGCTCTCGGCGCAGGCGGCAACCTGCTCCGGCGTGCCCTCGGCGACGATCGTGCCGCCCTGATCGCCGCCCTGCGGCCCCAGATCGATGATATAATCGGCGGTTTTGATCACATCCAGATTGTGTTCGATGATGATCAGCGTATTGCCGGTATCGGCGAGCCGGTGCAGCATCTGATTCAATCGTTCCACATCGTTTACGTGCAGGCCGGTGGTCGGCTCGTCCAACACGTAGATCGTGCGGCCGGTGGCGCGGCGGGATAACTCCGTCGCCAGCTTGATGCGCTGCGCTTCGCCGCCGGATAGAGTGTTCGAGGGCTGCCCAAGCTTCACATAGCCCAGCCCCACATCGCGCATGGTGGTCAGCTTCGATGCGATCTTCGGAATCGGCGCGAAGAAATCCAGCGCTTCGTCCACGGTCATATCCAGCACATCGAATATGCTCTTGCCCTTGTATTGTACCTCCAGCGTTTCGCGGTTGTACCGCTTGCCGCGGCAAACTTCGCAGGGCACGTATACATCGGATAGAAACTGCATTTCGATCTTCAGAATGCCATCGCCGCTGCACGCTTCGCAGCGCCCGCCCTTTACATTGAAGGAAAAGCGGTTCGCCTTGTAGCCGCGCGCCTTCGCATCCGGCGTGGAGGCGAATACATCGCGGATCAGATCGAACAGCCCCGTGTAGGTGGCGGGATTCGATCGGGGCGTTCTGCCGATGGGCGATTGATCGATCACGATGGCCTTATCCAGCTGTTCCGTACCCAGAACCGCGTCGTGCGCCGCCGGCCGCGTATGGGCGCGGTTCAGCGTGCGCGCCAGCGATTTGTACAGAATTTCGTTCACCAGCGTGGATTTTCCGCTGCCGGATACGCCGGTCACGCAGGTCAGCACGCCGAGCGGGAATCGCACATCGATGTTCTTCAGATTGTTGGCGCGCGCGCCCTTTACGGTGATCCAGCCCGATGGCGTTCTGTGCGCCTCCGGCAGCGGTACGCGCCGCTTGCCGGACAGATACTGACCGGTGAGCGAATTTTCGCACGCCATTACCTCGGCGGGCGTGCCCGCGGCGACCACGTGCCCGCCGTATACGCCCGCGCCGGGGCCGATATCCACGATGTAATCGGAGGCGAGCATCGTATCCGAATCATGCTCGACCACGATCAGCGTATTGCCCAGATCGCGCAGGTGCTTCAGCGTGCCCAGCAGCTTTTCGTTATCGCTCTGGTGCAGCCCGATCGAGGGTTCGTCCAGAATGTACAGAACGCCGGTCAGCCCCGATCCGATCTGCGTGGCAAGGCGGATGCGCTGCGCTTCGCCGCCGGAAAGCGTGCCGGACGGGCGCGCGAGCGTCAGATAGTTTAGTCCCACGTCGGTCAGGAACCGAAGCCGCGCGTCGATTTCCTTGACCACCTGACGGGCGATGATGCGCTGCTTTTCGGTAAGCTCCAGCGCTTCGACGAACGCGCGCGCTTCGCCGATGGGCATCGCGCACAGATCGTAGATCGATTTTCCGCCCACCGTGACCGCCAGTGCCTCCGGCTTCAGCCGCCTGCCGCCGCATTCGGGGCAGGACACGTTGGTCATGTATTCTTCGTAGGCGGTTTTCTGCGCGTCGGAACTGGTTTCGCGGTAGCGGCGCTCCAGATTGGTGATCACGCCCTCGAAGGGCACGGTGAAGGAGCCGCTGCCGCTCATGCGCTCATACTGCACGCGAATCTTTTCGCCGTGCGTGCCGTACAGAATTACCTTCATTACGTCCTCGCTCAGATCGCACACCGGCGTATCCAGCGAAAAATGATAGGCCTCGGCGAGTCCGCGCAGATAGGCGGCCGCCATGGAATCCGGCTCCGATGTGTTCCAGCCGGACGCGCGGATCGCGCCCTGATTGAAGGAAAGCGTCTTATCCGGAATGATGATATCGGGATCCATCTTCATCAATACGCCCAGACCCGTGCAGCAGGGGCACGCGCCGTAGGGATTGTTGAAGGAAAACAGGCGCGGCGCAAGCTCCTCGATGGAAATTCCGCAGTCCGGACAGGCGTAATTCTGGGAATACAGCGTTTCCTCGCCGGATTCGATCTGGCGCACGATCACAATGCCGCCGGATAGATTCATAGCGGTTTCCAGTGAATCCGTAAGCCGCTGCTGCACGTCCGGACGCACGATGATGCGATCCACCACGATTTCGATCGTATGCTTTTTCGTTTTCGCCATCGCGGGCGGATCGGAAAGTTCGTAGATTTCGCCGTCGATGCGGGCGCGCACGTAGCCCTTCTTCTGCATATCCTCGAACAGCTTCGTATATTCGCCCTTGCGGCCGCGAATCACGGGGGAGAGCAGCATGATCTTCGTGCGCTCCGGCAGTGCAGTTACCTGATCCACGATCTGATCCACCGTCTGCCGCAGAATTTCGCGCCCGCACTTCGGGCAGTGCGGCGTGCCGATGCGCGCGTACATCAATCGCAGATAATCGTAGATTTCCGTCACCGTGCCCACGGTGGAGCGGGGATTTTTGCTGGTGGTTTTCTGATCGATGGAAATGGCGGGGGAAAGCCCTTCGATGTAATCCACATCGGGTTTATCCATCTGCCCCAGAAACTGCCGCGCGTAACTGGACAGCGATTCCACGTAACGGCGCTGTCCCTCCGCATAAATCGTATCGAACGCCAGCGATGATTTGCCCGATCCGGAAAGACCGGTCACCACAATCAGCTTGTTTCTCGGCAGATCGATATCGATGTTCTTTAAATTGTGCTGCCGCGCCCCGCGGATGATGATTTTATCGTTCATAAATGATTTTGTTCCTTCTCATTTTTTGCGCCTGCGCCGCGTCTGGCGGGATTGTTCGCCGCTGACCATCGGCTTTTCGCCGCGCAGCGCCAGCATCTGATCGCGCAGCTTGGCGGCCTTTTCGAAATCCAGATTGTTCGCGGCCTCCAGCATGCGTTCCTCGATGCGCTCGATCGCCATGCGGCGCTCCTCTTCATCGGCGATGACGGCCGCGCCCTTATCGGGCACGCGCGTTACCTCCATCAATTCGCGAATGGCGGTGCGCACGCTTCGCGGCGTAATGTGGTGTTCTTCGTTGTATTTCTGCTGCAATTCGCGGCGGCGGTTCGTTTCGGAAATCGCGCGCTGCATGGAATCCGTCAGCTGATCGGCGTACATGATCACGCGGCCGTCCACGTTGCGCGCCGCGCGGCCGATCGTCTGAATCAGCGATGTTTCGGATCGCAGAAAACCCTCCTTATCCGCGTCCAGTATCGCCACCAGCGAAACTTCGGGCATGTCCAGACCCTCGCGCAGCAGGTTGATGCCCACCATCACATCGTATTCGCCCGCGCGCAGATCGTGGATCAGCTTGATACGATCCAGCGTGTCCACATCCGAATGCATGTATTCCACGCGCACATCCATGCTGCGCAGGTATTCGGTCAGGCTTTCCGCCATGCGCTTGGTCAGCGTGGTAACCAGAATGCGCTCGCCGCGCGCGGCGACGGTGCGGATTTCGCCCAGCAGATCGTCCACCTGCCCCGTGGCGGGGCGCACGATGATTTCGGGATCGATCAATCCGGTCGGGCGGATGATCTGTTCCACCGTCTGTTCGGATCGCTCCATTTCATAAGGCCCCGGCGTGGCGGATACATAAATCGTCTGATTGGCCTTCTGTTCGAATTCGTAGAACTTCAGCGGTCGGTTATCAAACGCCGCCGGAAGCCGGAATCCGTAATCCACCAGCGAACGCTTGCGCGCGTAATCGCCGTTGTACATCGCCCGAATCTGCGGGATGGTCATATGCGATTCATCGATCATGATCAGCATATCCTTCGGGAAATAATCCATCATCGTAAACGGCGCTTCACCGCTCTGCCGCCCGTCGAAATAGCGGGAATAGTTTTCGATGCCGTTGCAGTAGCCGATTTCGCGCAGCATTTCGATATCATAGCGCGTGCGCTGCTCCAGCCGCTGGGCTTCCACCAGACGATCGTTTTCCTTCAGATCGGCAACGCGTTCGCGCAGATCGTTTTCGATCTGCAATATGCAGCCGTCCAGCTTATCGCGCGATATCGCGTAATGCGATGCGGGGAAGATCATCACGTGCGACATGCAGCGCAGCACGCGCCCCGTCGTGGTATCGATTTCGGAGATGCGCTCGATTTCATCGCCGAAGAATTCAATGCGCAGCGCGCGATCCTGGCTGGCGGCGGGCAGAATTTCCACCACTTCACCGCGCACGCGGAAGGTGCCGCGCTCGGCTTCGAAATCGTTTCGCGTATACTGGATGTCCACCAGACGGCGCAAAAGCTCGTCGCGCTCAATCGTCATGCCCTCGCGCAGCGATACGGAAAGATCTTCGTATTCTTCGGGACTGCCCAGACCGTAGATGCAGCTGACCGACGCTACGATGATCACATCCCGCCGCTCCGCCAGCCACGCCGTGGCGCTGTGGCGCATTCGGTCGATTTCATCGTTTACCGAGGAATCCTTTTCAATAAACGTATCGGTGGAGGGGATATACGCTTCCGGCTGATAATAATCATAATAGGATACGAAATAGCCCACGGCGTTGTTGGGAAAGAATTCCCGAAATTCCGCCGCAAGCTGTGCCGCCAGCGTTTTGTTGTGCGCGATCACCAGCGTGGGGCGATTTACATTCTTGATGATGTTCGCCATCGTGAATGTTTTTCCCGATCCGGTAATGCCCTTCAGCACCTGATGGCGCTTGCCTTCGTTCACGCCGCGGGTCAGCGCCTCGATCGCCTGCGGCTGATCGCCGGTGGGCTGATAGTTGGAATGCAGATCAAACAGCATATGCGTTGCCTCCGATTGTACTAAGCTTCATTATACCACAAAAGATTGCCGTTTGAACGTGCAAACGGCAATCTTAAACAAATGTTCGATTGAGATTTGAGTGAGAATGCGCTTATTTAAGCAACTCCCCAGACCACTGACAAACGACGCAACCGCAGAAATTTTCTGAAATACTTCTGACGAAGTGAAAATTTCTGCTTGCTTTGACAGCAGTCGCGCTTCTGCTTGCAGAAGCGCGACCAGCCGCCGCGAATCCTTTGGATTCGTTCGGCGCGCTGCCGAAACCCTGCATAGCAAGGTCTTCGGTGCGTTTGTCGGCTGCACTTGCAAATTTCGGTCATTTAGGTTTACTAAACTCTCTCATTTGCAAGCTTGCCTCCGCGCCTTGCGACGTTTTTCAGCGTCTGCCAGTCTGTTGACTTTGTCAACAAGCTGAGGAGCTGCTTATTTAAGCAGCTCCTCCAGCTCCTCAATGGGGGTAAAGCCCATCGCAGAATTGACCACCACGCCATTTTTGAACAGCTTCAGCGCGGGGATCGCGGCGATGCGGTACGCCGCCGCCAGTTCGGGCGATTCATCTACATTCACCTTCGCCACTTCGATTTCGGGGTGGCGCTGCGCCAATTCCTCAACCACCGGCCCCATCATCTTGCAGGGCGCGCACCAGGTCGCCCAGAAATCCACCAATACGGGTTTTTCGCTCTTTAATACAACGCGATCAAAGCTATCGCTGTTTACCGTGTTTACTGCCATGGATGTTTCCTCCTTTATATATGAACGAGGATGATTTTCCTCTGCATCATTTATACCCGCGCCGCGCGCGGCTTAAACGGGGAAATCCATTTTTTTGATGATTACGGGATATATTTCCGGATCGCGTCGAAGATCGTGCGCTGACCTTCGGCATTCGGGTGCATGCCGTCGATGCAGTACAGCGAATCGATGCTGGCGGCATTCATAAACGGCGTGCGAATGTCGATCAGCGGCACGTTCGCGGCGGCGGCGGTTTCACGCACGCGATCCGCATAGCCCGCCTGCCAGCGATAAATCGCCTCTGTATCGCCCAGGTATTTCAATATGCCCGCCGCGTTCAGTCCGCGCGATACCCAGTTGAAAAAGCGCTGGGAAAGGATCGGCGGCGGCAGCACCAGCATGGGCTCCGCGCCCGCGCCGCGCGCGATCTGAATCATTTCAGTAAGATTATCGGCGAATTCATCAATCGGCACCTTGCCATACTGGGATACATCCGGGTGCTCCGCGGCGGATTTCCAATCCAGATCGCAATCATTGCCGCCGTATTCGATGGCGATGACGTCGTTCGGCGCGATGTCCGCCGTCTTCATCCGCGCAAGACCTTCGCGCGTCGTTTGACCCATCACGGAAAAATTGCGCAGGCTGGCGATTTGCGAAAGCATCGTAGCGCAGCTTTCGCGGCAGATTGCATACCGCTTTCGCTGTTCATCAAATACCACGCCCTTGCCGATGGAATCTCCCCACAGACAGATATTTTTCAACGTCATAATATCTCATCTCCATGTAATCTAGTTTACAAAACTAGATTACACCATAAAAGCAATTATGTCAAGCAAAAATTCGCTATTTGCAAAATTCAATTGTTGTGCTATAATGGATATGCGGAGGGTATGCTATGGATAATAACGTAGATCGAATATATGCTGAAATCGGCCGCTATACGCCGGTTTCCTGGGAAAAAATACCGGATCTGGGGCTATACATGGATCAGGTAATCACCTTTATTACCCGCGCCTATGAACCCCTGTACGGCGATTCCACGAAGAGCTATCTTTCCGCGCCAATGATCAACAATTACGTCAAAAACAAGCTGATCCCGCGCCCCACCGGCAAAAAATACAGCCGGACGCAGATTGCGCTGCTGATTATGATCATATCGCTCAAGCGCGTATGCACCATGGAGGACATTCGATCCATGCTCACCGTGCGCGAGGAAGAAGATGTGCGCGCGCTGTACGCCCTGTTCTGCGAACGGCAGCAGAAATCCATCAGCGATATGATGAATACGCGCAGCGCCCTGTCCGCGGCGATGGATCTGGCGGTGTACGCGTCGTCCTACCGCGCGGGCTGTGAATGCCTGCTGTACGCGCCGCAGGAAATGGAAACGGAACCGGAAGAGGAATAAACTGCACATGCATTGAATAAAAATCCTTCGATACTGCATCGGAGGATTTTTTGAATGCGAAAAAACCTGTTGATGATTCTGATTCTGGCGATGCTGCTGCCGTGCTGCGCCGCCGCGTCCGAAGCGGTGGCGTTTGAAGGAAAGGCCGCCGTGTTGATCGATGCGGCGAGCGGCAGGATCCTGCTGGGCATCAATGAAAATGAAATTCTGCCGGAGGCTTCCTGCACGAAAATCATGACCGCGCTGCTGGCGCTGGAGCATAGCGCGCTGGATGAAACGGTTACCACGGGTCCGAACGCCGCAGGCGTTACGGGCACTTCGCTGTACCTGTCCAGGGGCGAAACGCTCACGATGGAACAGATGCTCTACGGTCTGATGTTGCGCAGCGGAAACGATGCGGCGGTCGCGGTGGCGGAGCACGTCGCGGGCAGCGTATCGGCGTTTGCGGAAATGGCGAACGCGCGCGCGAAGGAATTGAACGCCGATGCGAATTTCGTCAATCCGCACGGGCTGGACGCGAATGGACACAAGGCTTCCGCGCTCGGTCTGGCGCGCATCATGCGCGAAGCGATGCGCAATCCCACCTTCCGCATGATCACGGGCACGAAGCGCAAGGTGATTCCGTGGGTGGGCAACGAATACAGCCGCGTGTTGGAAAACAAAAACCGCCTGCTGACCACCTATGAAGGCGCGACGGGCGGCAAGACGGGATTTACGAATAAGGCGGGGCGATGCCTTGTTTTTTCCGCGGAGCGAAACGATATGGAATTGATCGGCGCGGTGCTGCATTGCTATACATGGTTCGATACCGCCGAAACGATTCTGGATTACGGGTTTGACAATTATCATCTAATGCACGGGATTGCGGCGGGGGATACCGCCAAAACGGTGGAGATCTACGGCGGCACGGCGGAAACCGTACCGGCGGTTGCCGAGGAGGATCTCGCCGCGGCGGTGCGCAACGGCGCGCGCACGGAGATCGTCTATCAGACGCAGCCGCAGAACGCGCCCGTGGAGCGCGGAGCGCCGCTCGGCACGGCGACGCTTTTGGAGGATGGGATCGCCATCGCCGAATGCCGGTTGATCGCCGGAGAGCGCGTAGATCAGGCGACGCCCGTCGCGGCGTTTCTGCAAATCATTCGGAACTGGATTCTTCGTCCGCTGCCGCGCAGCTGAAGTATACATTTCCGCTGGAATCGATCATCTGCCATTGATCGTCCGTGCGCACGCAGAATCGATCGTCCTGCAAGTATTCGATCGATCGATACTGCGCGGTGATCCGGATTTCGCCGGATGAATCGATCAGACCGTATCGCGCGGAGGCGGGATCGGTGGAATATTGGATTTCGCCCAGAAGATCGTTGTTGTATCGCGCGGCGTTGATGGTCATATAGGCGTAGATGCGCGCGTCCGCCGCCGTGCCGAGCGGATAGATATTCTGGTATTTGCGCTCGGAGCCGTACAGGTAAACGCATTCCTCGCCCCATGTGCCGTCCATCAGAATCAGATCGTCGCCGATGCCCGTCTGCATTCCGGCATTGGCGGAAAGCGTTAGAATCTGATCGCCGTCCGCATTGAATACAAGAGTGGAGGTATCGCCTGTCATATAGGCGTACGCGCCGTAAAAACCGGCGTAGTCCGCCTGCTTCTGCCGGATCAGTTTGCCGCTGGAATTGTACAGCGCAGTGTTTCCATCCGCGGTAAGCGCCAGAATGCCGCCCGCGGGCGATAGCGCGATCCAATCGTATTCCGGTGCGAGTATGAACTTTCCGTCGGTGTCGATCACACCGTATTTTCCGTTTTGCACAACGCAGGCGATGCCGCCGGTAAAGCATCCGGCGTAATCAAACTGCGCGTCGATCGCGATTTTGCCGGTTGTATCGATGTAGCCGTACAGGTTTTCTTCCGCCAGCAGCGCGCGCATCAGTCCGCTTCCGAGGGTCGTATCCGCGTCCAGAACGCGAATGCCGGTGCCGGTGATGCCGCCGTCCGCGCGCAGAACCAGCATTGGATCGGCGTGCAGATCGTTTCGGCTTCCGGCGAACACCCAGTATGCGCCGGTGCCGGAGGGGAGAATGTTCGAATAGGCGCATTTGTGCAAAACCGCGCCGCTCGAATCCATCACGCCCCAATTCTGCCCCTTGCGAATCAGGATATTTCCATCGCCCGCGGGCTTCATTTCATTGTATTCAAATGCAGTATAGCGAACGCCCTCGAAATTGATCAGCGCGTACAGATCGTTTTGCTTTGCGGCGAACAAATCATCGCCGAGGGGTTGAATGTCCGAATAATAGCCCGACGGAGCGATCACGGCGCCATCCTCGTTTAAGAGATAGTATGCATCGTCCGCGCGGAAACAGACCGCCGCCTGCGCGCAGGAGAACATAAGCAGTATCGCGATGATGACAGGGGGAATTTTGCGCATATCCGCGCCTCCAATCCTTCGGATGATAAAACCAGTATATCACATAAAAACGTTAAATAATGTGTTTATTTGAAAAAAACTATAGACAAACGGCGTTCCTTGTGCTATAATTTCAAACTGTCGGTAGGGTAAGTTCCTGCACGGATGAATGTGCGCCAGTAGCTCAGCAGGATAGAGCAACGGCCTTCTAAGCCGTGGGTCAGGGGTTCGAATCCCTTCTGGCGCGCCAATATGGTGGGTATAGCTCAGCTGGTTAGAGTGCCAGGTTGTGGCCCTGGAGGTCGTGGGTTCGAACCCCACTACTCACCCCATTTTCCCAATCGAATAAGCCGGCGCGGCTTTTTTGCTTTTATTGGGGCGTAGCCAAGCGGTAAGGCACCAGACTTTGACTCTGGCATTCGCTGGTTCGACCCCAGCCGCCCCAGCCACCTGATTCATTAGCTCAGTCGGTAGAGCACCTGACTTTTAATCAGGGTGTCCGGGGTTCGAATCCCCGATGAGTCACCACAGTCCGTCCGAAAACACAGTTTTCGGACGGATATTTTATACCATTCATACAAAATTCACCCATTCAAAGCC